>JBJTNC010000077.1:0-7952 GCA_046073865.1 Micrococcales bacterium
CTACTAGCTAACAAAAAACCCACCTCGAAGAGGTGGGTTAAATTTTGTGGCTAGTGAGGGATTCGAACCCCCGAAGGCTGAGCCGGCTGATTTACAGTCAGATCCCTTTGGCCGCTTGGGTAACTAGCCGAGTGCTGCACAGGGCAACCATTCAATGTTAGTCGATACCACGCGCTGGGTAAAATCCAAGTTCAAGCCCGGTTCGCAGCGGCCGGTTTTATTACAAGTTGCTTTCAATTGCAGCAAGCCAGACCAGACCGGTGGACGAGTTTATTACCTTTGTAATAGCGTTTACATTTCTCTCTAGGTTTTCAGGAAACAGCATGGTCGGCATTGAAGATGTTGCAAAACTTGCAGGTGTCTCTACCGCGACGGTTTCTCGCGCCCTGAGCGGCAAGGAACACGTTTCAGATCGCGCACGCGACAAGGTAAAGGCCGCGGCTTCCCAGCTTGGCTACGTGGCCAGCTCATCGGCCTACACGCTGGCCACCGGCCGCCACCGCAACATCGGTGTGGTGCTGCCTTTTGTGGATCGCTGGTTTTTCAGCGTTGCCCTCGAGTCCATCGAGACAGTGCTGATTGAACGCGGCTACGACCTAACGCTCTACAATCTGGGCGAGTCTGAGGGCCAACGCAACAAGATTTTCAACGATTTCCTGCTCCGAAAGCGAGTTGACGGCGTGCTCTGCGTGGCTGTCAAGCCTCTCGACGCAGAGTTGGACGCACTGAACCGAACCGGTAAGCCGGTGGTTGGCATCGGCGGACCAATCGCCGGAACCCGCACCCTCTCCATCAATGACTTCAACGCGGCCTACCTGGCAACCGAGCACTTAATCAAACTCGGCCACACGCGTATCGCCAACATCGGTGGTCTTCCGCCTACAGAGATGCACTTCATGCAGCCGAGCCTGCGACACGAGGGCTACGAGAAGGCTCTGAGCGACCACAACCTCGAGGTTCGCAGGGAGTGGTTTGTGCCAGCCGACTACACCATCCAGGGTGCCTATCACGCGGCGAAACAGGTTTTGGGTGACCCGCGCAATGCCCCAACCGCAATGGTGTGCGCCTCCGATGAGATGGGGTTCGGTGCAATCATGGCCGCCAAGGACCTTGGCATGCGCGTTCCCGAGGACATCAGCGTGGTTGGCATGGACAACCACGACATGAGTCAGTTTTTCGGTCTCAGCACCATCAACCAGGATGTGCGCGGGCAGGGGCGTAACGCCGCCGAAACGCTGCTTGCCGTGCTGGAGAGCGAAGACGGATCCATCCAGACCAACGTTGAGGAATGCCGCGAGTGGCCGGTGGAACTTTTGATTCGCTCCTCAAGCGCCCGCCCCTCATCCGCGAATCGGTAAACTTCTGGCATTGCTGATTCATCATTCGACATTGTTTCCAAGGGAGATAAGCAGGAAGCTGCGAACGCCCTAAACCAGGCTGAGAAGGAGATTGAGCAGCGCTACGACTTCAAGGGCGTTGGCGCGTCAATCGAGTGGTCTGGCGAGAAGATCCTGATGAAGGCTAGCTCCGAGGATCGCGTAAACGCCGTGCTAGATGTTTTCCAGAGCAAGCTGGTTAAGCGCGGAATCTCCCTCAAGAGCCTGGACGCCGGAAAGCCATTCGCCTCCGGCAAGGAGTACCGCATCGAGGCCAGCCTCAAGCAGGGCATCGAGCAGGACCAGGCCAAGAAGATCAGCAAGATCATTCGCGAAGAGGGCCCAAAGACCGTCAAGGCAATCATCCAGGGCGATGAACTGCGCGTCACCTCCAAGAGCCGCGATGACCTGCAGGACGTAATTGCACTGCTTAAGAGCAGCGACCTCGAGATCGACCTTCAGTTCACCAACTACCGCTAGCGGTTACCGGAAAGCCTACTTCTCAAATTCATCTCCGACGACCCCGACCGGAGCCGTCACGGGAAACGCCTCGAAGGCATCGTTCTCATCGATGACTGGGTTCTCATCGATGTCCGGCTCAATCGCCTGGCTATCCGCAAGACGCTTCGCACGTCTAAGCACGTAGCCGGAGATGAACACCGAGCCAACGTATGCGCAAACCGGAATGGCGAAGAGGAACGGCACGCCTGCACCCTGCGCAATAGCGCCGAGAAGCACCTTGGCGCTCAGCAGCATCGCAGAGTTGACCAGGCTCATTCGGCTCATAGCCTGCGCCGTGGTGATTCCCTCAACCGAACCCGCGATGCTGAAGATGGCGGGAACCTGCGGCCCGGAGGCCAGACCGGTGAAAATCCAGAAGATGGCCGTGACAGACAGCGCGAGAACGGGCGAAACGTGGGCGAGGCTGGCGCCTAAAACAATCGCTAGCGTGAGCGAGATGGCGCCACCGAACGCCGCCACCTGGCCGATCCGATTGAGGTGCCTGCGACGACTCAGCCTTCCAATCGAGAGCCTGGCAACAATCATTGAAACCACAAACAGCGTGTACGGCACCGCCTGAAGCGATGTGCCCAGCATCATCGACTTCTTGGCGAAGACGGCACCCCAGTCCATGACGGTAGCCTCCGGCTGGACAGCGCAGAACAGACCAAGGGCAAGCATGAGCACGTAGCCTGGTGTCTTTGCCAGCGGCACGGGTTCGGCGCGCTTTTTCTCGTCCTCGTGCCCGTCTTCCTTGGGGCCAAGCATCTGGGACATGCCGGCGAGCCCGATGACGGTGCTCACGATGGACACCCCGAGCAGGTAGGTGTGAAGCGGCGTGAAGGCCGCAAAGAAGCCGGTTAGTAGTGCAGAAATGGCCGCGCCGATGCTCCAGGAGGCGTGGAACCTGCCGAGAATCACCCTGCCGATTCGATTTTGGAAAACCACCGAATGCGAGTTGACAGAGATGTTGTAGACACCCCAGCCGAAGTTCTGAACAAAAATGGCCACGAAAAAGACCCAGGGGTTGGTGACCAGTCCGAGACACACGTTTGCCACCGCGGTGATGACAAGCGCAATCTGCAGCAGCGGTCTTGTGCCAAAGCGGTTAATCAGGCTGTTTACGAACAGCAGCGGGATGAGGTTTCCTATGCCGGCTAGCCCAACAATAAGACCCCAGGTTGCGAAAGAAACTCCGAGGTTATCGATGATTTCCGGGATGCGCGGTAGCCACGAGACGCCGATGAAAGCCTGGATGAAAAACGAGGCGGCGATGCCGAACATGGCGCGCCGGGTGCGTGCCACCGAAAGCATCGCGGTGGTGAGTGTACCCATGCCTTCTAGCCTAACCCTGGGCTCGGCCGCCCAAACCGAGTTGGCAAACTTGACGCCTAGTTTTGGCGATCAACCACTGCCTCGGCAAAGGCGATCATCGCCTGCTTGGCGGATGTGTTGGGAAGCGGCTCGAGAGCGGCGATCGCGTCACGCGACCAGCGCTTTGCCTCCTCGAAGGCCAGCACGGTGGCCTGGTGCGAAGCCAGTTCGGCAACAACCGAGGCGAGGGTCTGCTCGTTGACGCTGTCCACACGCGCAAGCAGCGCGGCGGCGGCGTCATCGGTCTTGGCAATCTGGCGCAGGTACAGGGTTGGCAGGGTTGGTACTCCCGCAAGCAGGTCTGTTCCCGGGGTCTTGCCGCTGGTGGCGCTGTCGGACTGAAGGTCGATGACGTCATCGATGAGCTGGAAGGCAACACCGATGGCTTCGCCGTATTCCCGCACCGCACTGCGGTACTCCTGAGGCGCGCCGCTGAACATGATGCCCAGTTCTGCCGCCGCGGCGATTAGGGAGCCGGTCTTGTCCGCCAGCACCTGGATGTAGTGCGCCACCGGTTCGTCGGTTTCGCTTGGCCCAACGGTTTCGTGGAGCTGGCCCAGGCAGAGCCGCTCGAAGGTATCGGCCTGCAGCGTGAACGCACGCTCACCTAGGCGCGAAACCACCTGGGAGGCGCGGGCGAACAGCAGGTCGCCGGTGAGAATCGCCACCGAGTTTCCCCAGATTTCGTGGGCAGATGGAACACCGCGTCGCATCGGAGCGTTGTCCATGACGTCATCGTGGTAGAGCGTTGCCAGGTGGGTTAGCTCAACAACGACGCTCGCGTCGATTACCTCGGTTGCAGCCGGGTTTGGACCGAACTGGGCCGTGAGCAGAACCAGAGTTGGGCGCACCCGCTTGCCGCCCGCGGAAGAGAGGTGGCGCGCGGTCACCTTGGCGATTGGGTCGGTGTGGGAAACCGCGGCCTCGAGGGCAACCTCAACCTTGGCTAGCCCCACCTCAATTTGGCGCAGCAGAGCGGCGTCTGAAACCTTGCGAAGCTGCTTGGGTAGCTTGGACACTAGGCACCGGCCTTCGATGATTTCTCGGCAATGTGGAGCGCGACAACACCGAAGGTTAGGTTGCGGTAGCGAACGTTCGTCCAGCCGGCCTCGGCAATGATTTCGGCGAGCGCCTGCTGCGCAGGCCAGGCCTGGATGGAATCGCTCAGGTAGGTGTAGGCCTCGGGGGTCTTGCTGCCGAGGCGGCTGAATGCCGGAAGCAGCAGACGAAGGTAAATCTCGTAGCCAACTCGAATCAGAGGATTGGTGACCTTGCTGAACTCGCAGACCACCAGGCGGCCGCCCGGCTTGGTCACGCGGAGCATCTCGCGCAGCGCCTTGGATGTGTCAACAACGTTGCGAAGTCCGAAGCTAATGGTTACCGCGTCGAACTCGTTCTTCTCGAAGGGAAGCGCGGTGGCGTCCGCGAAAACGAACTCAATCTCCGGGTGGCGCTTGCGTCCCACTGCCAGCATGCCCTGAGAGAAGTCTCCTGCCACAACTCGAACGCCCGGCTTGGCAAATACCACCGATGAAGAACCGGTACCCGCGGCCAGGTCCAGAACAGACTGACCGGCCCTAGGGTTTACCTCCGCCAGCACCTTCTTGCGCCACGAGCGATCCTGACCAAACGACAGCAGGTCATTGGTGCGGTCGTAGGTTACGGCTACTTCGTCAAACATGGCAGCAACCTCGGAAGGTTTTTTCTGCAGGTCGGCTTTGCTCACGTGACAAGTTTACCTAGCCGTTAGCGGGCTAGAATTTTGAAGTCCAACATAGGAGCATGGTTTGACCTCATCGCACCAGGCGCACAACCTCCCGATTCTCCACGTTAAGTCTTCGGTGGTTGCCCTGCCCGCCGACTTCGTGCTCACAGAAGCTCTCGCCAAAGACGGCATGGCGTTCATTCGCGATGGCGAGGGCTTTGTAACGAGGGGTCAGGTCATCGAGCTTTCAGCGGTTGGACCGGGACGCATTTCATCGCTGGCATCACAGTGGCGTCACCTGTGCTCCAGGGCCCTGGTTGACAATGCCAATCCGGAGAGCGGTCGAGGTCTTATTGCCCTAGGTTCGGTTGCCTTCGATGACCAGAGCCAGTGGCGCAGCGTTCTCAGGGTGCCGCACCACATTTTGGGATTCCGGGGTGGCCGTGCCTGGCTAACCACCATCGAGTTGCAGGACTTCGCTGCCCCGACGAGCTTCGACGAGAGCTGGATTGAGACCTGGCCCACCCAATCGCCTATTACTCTCACCGCGGGCCAGTTGAGCGAGGATGGCTTCGAGGACATCGTGGCCAGCGCCCTTGAAAACCTCGGCCAGGGCGACGCCGAAAAGGTGGTGCTCTCCCGCGACATCGAGGCCTCGGTCGGAGCGGACTTCGACCCGCGGCCGGCCATCGCCAGAATGGCGAAGCGCTACCCCACCTGCTGGACATACTGGGTGAATGACCGCTTTGGCGCTAGCCCGGAGCTACTGGTTCGGGTGGACCACGGCAGGTTCTCGGCGCGAGTTCTCGCCGGTACCGCAGCTCGCGGAACAGACCCCGATGTGGACCGCGCCATCGCAGCCGCTCTAACGGCTTCGCCCAAGAATGCGGTCGAGCACCGGATTGCGGTGGAGTCACTCGTGAACGCGCTCGAGCCGTTCTGCAGCGAGATTGTGGCAGACCCCTCCCCCTTCAGCCTCGCCCTGCCAAACGTGTGGCACCTGGCAAGTGACGTCCAGGGCATAATCTCGGAGGATTCATCGGTGCTTGACCTAGCCGAGGCACTGCACCCAACCGCGGCCGTCGCGGGAACACCCCGGGATGTGGCGTTTGAGTTGATTCGAAAGCTCGAGCCGTTCGATCGCGGAAGCTACGCGGGGCCAATTGGCTGGATTGGCGCCGACGGCGACGGCGAGTGGGTAATTGCCCTGCGCGGTGCCGCGCTCATCGATGGCAAGATTGTGGCGCACGCCGGCTGTGGCATTGTTCCGGGTTCCAGCCCAGAGGCAGAACTGGCCGAGACCGAGCTAAAGTTCAAGCCGATTCGACAGGCGCTGGCCTAGGTCAGAGGCTGGCTAACCCTCGAGCGGCACCTCGATGACCACTCGACCCTTCAACTTCAGGGCCGCCTTGAGGTCATCAAGCGATGTTGCCATAACGTACTGCCAGCCGTAGGCCCTGGCAAGGAGCGCAAAGTCAACCTGCTGCGGGGTCCGGAACAATCTGGTGAACTCGCCCTGGGGAACAGTCTTGGCAACCTCGAGGCCCTGGAAAATGGTGCCGCCGTTGTCGTTGCCAACCACCACCTGCAGGTTCAACCGGGAGTCGTTCGAATCGATTGCGAGCGACCCGGCGTCGTGCAGGAAGGTCAGGTCACCAAGCAGCACGCGCACGGTTGCTCCGGGGTGAGTTAGGGCAATGCCGGTTGCTGTGGCGATTGTGCCATCGATGCCCGCGAGACCGCGATTGGCGAACACAATGCGCTCCTTGGCCGGGGCCCAGTGGTCGGCCTCACGAATCAGGCGAGACGCGCCGAGAACAATGGGGTTCAACTTGCCGGCAGCCGAATAGACGGCCGTAACCAGTTCGCGCCGGTTCACGCGCCCGGCCACCGATGCGGGAACAGCCGCCTTCGATAGCTCCTTGGCCGCGGTCTTCCACTGCTCCAACCAGGCCTCGTCGGATTCGCCGAGGAACTCCACGTCGTCACCGAGAACGTGCGCGTTGTGGCCGGGGTTGAAGACGCCGTGTCTGCCGGGATCGCTGAAGACGCGAACGCCGGGGCGCTTGATCAGGGCCTGGATGGGCCTACTCAGCGTTGGCTTTCCAAAGACCAGCACCTGCTGCACCTGCTCCACGAGGTCCTGCCGCTCCTTGAGCGCAAAGAGGTAACCGGGAACCGACTCCGGAAGGTGCCTTACCCCCGATGAGGGCTCGGCAAAAAGCGGAATGCCGGTGGTGTACCACTGGGCAAGGTAACCTCCGTCACCGGCGATGACAACCGTCTTGAGCGATAGGTCTATGACGGTTCGCTCCAGGCTGGAGTGGCTGTGGTTTCCGCCGCAGTTTGGATCGGTGCAGCCGCCTTCGTTGCCTTCGGCTTCGGTCGCTCCCGCGTCGGAATCCGCTGCGAGTTGCGCGGCGATGATGGCCTCGAAGATTTGGGCTGCGTTTGGTTCTACGCTCGAGAGCGGCTCGCGGAATCCCAGGTTCACCTGGAGTGGGCCACCCTGCGAAACGGATTGGACTATCGCGGTCTCGGCCAGGGATGCGGCTCTTGCCTCTAGCTCGGAGCGAGGGTCGGTATCGGCGGGTGCCGGAACATCGATGCAATCAACCACTGCATCCGCAAAGATTCCCACCTGGTTGGTGGTCTGGTTTGCTCCAACTCCTCGCAGCTCCGATGGGCGGTCCGCCGTGAGCAGGATCATCGGAATGCCGGAGTGATGAGCCTCGAGGACAGCCGGGTGCAGGTTTGCCACCGCGGTTCCGGAGGTTGTGATTACCGCTGCCGGAAATCCGCTGGCCAGACCAACGCCAAGCGCCTGAAATCCCAGGGAGCGCTCATCGAGGCGGACGTGAAGTTGAATGTGCCCGGCGTCTGCGAGTTGGCCGGCAGCGATTGCGAGCGCCTGCGACCTGGCTCCCGGTGCCAGGAACACGTGGTCCACCCCGTTTGCTGCCAGCTGTGCCAGCAGATTCGCGGCGAGAACCTGT
>JBJTNC010000078.1:0-2156 GCA_046073865.1 Micrococcales bacterium
GCCTCTGCCTTGTTCTTGAGTGGTCCGATAACCATCACCATGTTGCGTCCATCGATGGATGGATTGGACTCAATTGAGCCCAGGGTGGCAACTTCTTCGGAAAGCTTCTGAAGCAGACGCATACCCATTTCCGGGCGAGACTGCTCGCGTCCGCGGAATACAACCATGACCTTCACCTTGTCGCCGGCCTTGAGGAATCGCTCAATCTGGCCGCGCTTGGTTGCATAGTCGTGATCGTCGATCTTCAGACCAAAGCGAACCGTCTTCAGAATGGTGTTGACCTGGTTCTTACGAGCCTCGCGCACCTTCTGCGCTGCCTCGTACTTGAACTTGCCGTAGTCCATGATCTTGGCAACCGGTGGCTTGGAGTTAGGGGCTACCTCAACTAGGTCGAGGTCGGCCTCCTGCGCCATGCGCAGTGCCTCTTCGATGCGGACTACACCAACCTGCTCACCGTTTGGACCCACGAGGCGAACCTCTGGGACACGGATGCGGTCGTTGATACGTGGATCGCTGATCTGTTGCTCCTATGACGTGACGAAAGTGGCCACGCTCATGGGCAAGGTGCCTATAAACGCACAGAACTGTAAGTTCTTGGGCAACCCGGCCATCTTTTAGAACAATGAAACGCGGGTGGGAACTGAATCCACTTCTGACCGAGGCAAGCCCCGGAGCCGTGGGTTAGTCTATCAGGGATAGTTGCCGATAGTAAAGCCCCCAGCTTTTGGGCGGGGCGGAATGCAGACATGAGCGAGCACGAACACACTTCAGAGATCATCGATGACCTGGCGGACATTCCCGCCGTTGAAGTGGTTGGCCGCTACTTCGTGGAACTGCTGAACCTAGCGGCAGTGCACTGCGGACTCTCTGAGGATGGCCGCCCAGCCGACCTGGATGAGGCACGCAAGTACATCGACGCAGCGGCCGGAATGCTCACCGCCGTTGCCCCATACATGGGCGACCAGCACGCCCGCATCTGGCGCAGCGCGCTGCGCGAGGTGCAGTTGGCATTCCGCGATGAGTCGGTTGTGAAGGATGCTCCTGGGGCGGGTCCGGGCGAGAAGTTCACTGGGGCTGTTGCCTAGGTTTTAGTCGCTCAAAGTTTCCCTTAGCCGCCTGATAGCCGCTGTCTGATCGAAACCTTCAGCGGCTGACCATTCCAGCCCGGCTTGCCAGGTTGACGTATTTACGAGTGCCATGAGGCTGAATCCGGGGCCACCGCCACCGTGGCCCACCCACTGCGGCGGGGAGCTTTCTGGGAGTCCGTCACCCTCGATTCCATCGGCCTTACCGCCATCGCACATGAAGCCAAAACCGTAACCGGGATTGTCGAAGCCCGTGTTTTGGTAGGGCACAGGCGTGATGCCAAAGTGCAGTGTTTGGTTTCTATTCCTGTGTTCGGCCAGCGTGGCCAGGTTCTGCGCTATTACGGTGGGTTCACTTAGGAACGTGCCGGAGTAAACCCATCTTGGGTCGTAGTTTGGTACCACCTGTGTGGCCGTCTCCCACTCGGCGGTCTGGGTAATTCCCAGCGGGTCGAGAATCAGACGCTTGATGGCCTGGTACATCGATGTGCCCGTGTGCTGTTCCACTGCCATTCGCAGCAGCAGGTAACCGATATTTGAGTACTGAAAGCCGGAGTTTGCGTGTGGAAGCGACTCGCAGCGGCTCAGTAGTTCACTGCGACTCCAGGCCGTTTCACAACCCGCTACCGCACGGTGGTATTCGGGCAGGCGCCCGTAGTCGTCGAGGCCCGAGGTGTGATTGAGCAGTGATGCAACCCTGCGGGTTGCGTAGGTGGATGGCAGGTTTGGAACCAGCTCGCCGACTTCGGATTCGAGCGGCAGGTCTAGCGCCAGCACCGCTGAGGCCAGATAGGGCTTGGCGATGGAGTAAACGGGGATCAAGTTAGACCAGTTTCAGGCTGATTGAGTCAACTCGGGAGGCTATGGCTTCGCTTTTTGCCCAGCCAATCGAGAGCGAATTTAAGGTCTGTTCGAGTGCATTTGGCGCTAAGTTTGGCGCTACTTTCAGGAACACAACCACCTCTGAACCCCGCAACCTAGCCTGCGGGTCGCCGTCACGGATGGCGAAGTTTTCAATCCCAGCACTCTGGTCTATAACCTTGGTGAACTCGGCCCTAACCTCAGCGTCAC
>JBJTNC010000079.1:0-4376 GCA_046073865.1 Micrococcales bacterium
GGTCTTACCCGTCTCCGGGTTTTTGAAAAATCGCACGAGTGACTAGCGTCTCAGACCCTCGCCAGCCCTAAGGCTTGACTGAAGGCGACGCGCTCGGAAGCTGGAAGTCGTGTGTGTTGCGATCGGTGCCGGCGCAGTGATCGGGGTCGTTAGCCGGGCATCCGCCAGGGCCGCCCTTGCCGGGGCCAAAGCCGGGACCGTTCTGGCCGCCAAACTGGCCGCCGTCAAACTGGCCCTGCTGGCTTAGGCTAGTGCCGCCCTGCATGTGTTGTCCGGCGTAAACGCCCGCGCCAAAACTGCCCACGAGCGCAACTGCCGCAATCAGGCTAATGCCGGTCACCCGCGCCCATCGCTGAAAGAGCAAACCCGCCTTAGGCGCGTCTTCTACCTGGTACTGAATCTCTTGACTCACTGATAATCCCCTATCCGTGTGAGAGCTATGAAGTTTGGGCGAACCCGGGTGGCTAGTCGTCGCCACCCTCGTTGTCGTCTCCGCCGTCATCGCCGACGCCACCAAAGCTTGGCGCGCTAAACGATGGGTTTGGAGAAGAAACAGGCGATGGCTTTGGCTTGTGGTACTTGCGCTTGCCGTCGTCGCCGTTGTTGAAAGTTACAGGGGGAACCGCGATGGTCTGGCCGGTTGGGGCAGGCGACGCGGTGTCGGTTGGTGCAGGAGTAGCGGTGTCACTCGGGGTTGGGTCCGCGGTTACGCTTGGGTCAACCGCTGGCGCAGCCGCTGGGTCGCTAGGGGCAGAGGAGCTGGTGTTGGTCACGGCTGGGTTGGCGCCGGCGTTGGTGAAAGCGAAGGCGGCACCGCCTGCGAGTCCAGCAAAAATGATGGCGCCGGTGGTGAGGATGGAGGCAACGCGCATGCCACTCGAACGCAGCTCGCGATCCTGCTCGTAAACCACATCGCCAGGGTCGCCCTCGTAGGTGTAGACCCTCTCGTCGTTCTCGTGATCGAACATTTTCGACTCCTTTTGCTAGAAAGAATGCTTTCTATGGCTTAACTCTGTCAAAGAAGGTTGGGCTTATGCCCAGAGAATCCTGAGAGTTATTTGAGAATCGCGCAGTGTTACTTCAGAATCGCGCGAATTTCATCGCAGTCGGCGCCAATCGCCGCGATCAATTCCTCAAGGCCCGAGAACTTGGCCGCGGGCCTCACAAACTTCACGTACTCGGCGGTAACCACCGTGTCGTAGAGGTCGAGATCCTTGCGGTCAAGCACGTGTGCCTCCAGCAGGCGCGGCACCGCCTGGATGGTCTCGTTGATGCCAACCGATAGCGCGGTTGGGTAGCGTTCGCCATCGCAGTGAAGCCAGCCGGCGTAAACGCCGTCAAGCGGCAGGAAGCCCTCGGAGTCACGCGAGAGGTTGGCGGTTGGAAAACCAAGCTGGCGCCCAAGCTTGAGGCCGTGCTCAACCAGGCCGCGGGTGGCGTGCAACCGGCCCAGCATGGCGTTGGCAGCCGAAACATCGCCGGTGTCCAGCAGCTCGCGGATGCGGCTGGATGAGACCCGCTCCCCCAGCACCTCCACGGGCGCAATGACCTCAACCGTGAAGCCAAACTCTTCGCCAAGCTGCTGCAGCAGCTGGGTGTTTCCGGCGCCACCGGCACCAAACCTAAAGTCAACGCCAACCACAACGTGCTTTGCGTGGAGGCCACCAACCAGGTACTGCTCCACAAACTGGCGCGCGGTTAGCTGGGCCAGCGCCTCGTCAAAGCAAATCTCCAAAACCGCATCGATGCCCGTGGCGGCGATGTATTCGCGCTTCTGGGTGGGGCCAACGATGGGCAGGCGCAGCCGATCCGGGGCGAACAGGGCATCCGGGTGGCGGTCGAAGGTGAGGCAGACGGACTGCGCGCCAGAGCCCGCTGTGGCCGAGCCGTCGGAGCCGGAGCCCTTGGCCGCCGCCACGGCGGCGTTCAGCAGAGCCTGGTGCCCAAGGTGGATGCCGTCAAACTTGCCAACCGTGACCACGGTGGAACCGCAGTCGGCAGGCACATCGCTGAGGGCAAACCAGTTTTGCATGCGAGCCTAGGCCACCTTGTGCTTGTTCAGCCAAACCAGACCGGCAATCGGCAGGGCCAGCGGCAGGCAGCCGTAACCGGCGCCAAACCAGCTCCACACCGATGGGTGGGCGAATACATCCGGGGTGATGAAAGAGAGGGCGCCAACCGCAATCACGCCAACCAACTCGAAGCCAATGGTGATGCGGGCAACCTTGAACCAGTTTGGCTTGCCGCTGTTGATGAGGGCAACCGTGGCAACAACGTAAACCAGAGCAGAAACCAGCGAGAGGCCATAGGAAACCGGAGCCTGGCTGAACTTGGTGAACAGTTCGTAGAGCCCGCGAGCGGATGCGGCCAGGGCCAGCACCGCGTAGAGGGCAACGAGAACGCGCGAAAAACCTGAAGGGGTGCGATTTGCCATGTTTTAAGCCTAGACGAAACGGCCTAGGCGCCGGTCCAAATCTGGTGCATTCTCAGCAGCATCACGGCCAGCGCAAGACCCGCAACCCCCAGCACAACCGTTGACCAGTGCGAGTTTCTATCCAGGATGGCCCAGAAAACAGCGCCAACGGGAATGAGTAGGGCCGTGCCAATGTAGATGAAAAACTCAACGGTGTCGCCCGCCGCATGCTGCCCCTGCGCCACAAGAATCGCGCTGACCACAAGCTGAACCACCATCAGCAGTTCGGTTATGCCAACCGTCAGCGCCATGAGATCGTGCGGCTTTCGCTTTAGGAAACCTAGGGCGGCAATGCCGGCGCCGGTAACGGCGTTGAACCACAGACCAACCAGGTAAAGCCACTCAGGCATTTGCAAACACCACCAGCGACTTCAGCTGCCCGCCGCTGCGCTCAAGCATTGCAACCAGTTCGCCGCTGCCGTTTAGAGCCGCGATCGGCTGACTCTTTGCATCGGCATCGGTTGCCTTCAGGCGCTTTCCGTGCCGCAAATCAACCTCATCCTGCTCCGAAAGGTTGCGCACCTCAAACTGCTGGCGCGCGGCATCCGCAGCGGCCAAGATTGGCAGGTTTTCGCGGGAAAGTTGGCTGAGACGCTGGGCCTGGTCAACGGTGTACCGGCCAATGCGGGTGCGGCGAAGCGCCGTGAGGTGACCGCCCACTCCCAGGGCGGCGCCGAGGTCGCGCGCCAGCGCCCGAATGTAGGTTCCGCTTGAGCAGTCAACCACTACATGGATGTCTAAAAATTGCCCGTCAACGAGGCGGGGCTCGCCAACCGCTTCAAACCGCGAGACGGTAACCGGGCGGGCCGCAAGCTTTACCTCGTCGCCACCGCGAACCATGGCGTAGGCGCGCTTGCCGTCCACCTTGATGGCACTAACGGAAGACGGAACCTGCATGATCTGGCCGCGAAGATTTGCCAGCGCGGCCTCAATCTGCTCGAGGGAAATTGCGCTGACTGCGGCAGGCCTTGCCTGTTCCAGGACATCGCCCTCGCGGTCATCGGTGACGGTGGTTGCACCAAGGCGAACGGTGGCCTCGTAGGTCTTGTCCTCGCCAACCAGAAAGGTGAGCAACTTGGTTGCGCTCTCAATTCCCAGAATCAGAAGGCCGGTGGCCATGGGGTCAAGGGTTCCAGCGTGTCCAACCCTGCGCGTGCCGGCAAGACCGCGAGCCTTGGCAACAGCATCGTGGCTGGTCCAGTCGGGGTCCTTGTCAATCAGCAGCAGCCCAGGGGTTGCCAAGGTCTATTCCTCGTCGCCGGTCTCGGACTCTTCGCCCAACTCGTCGGCCAGGTCATCGTCAACCCTGCGAGGCTCGCGGTAAGGGTTCTCGTCGCCAGCGTACTTTGCGCCCTCGGCGGCCTTGTGAATCTGCTCATCGCGGCGGTGCGCCTCACTCAGCAGCTCGTTCAGGTGAGCAGCGGTCTCAGGAACGGCATCGGCAACAAACTCAATGGTTGGGGTGAGGCGAATGGAAAGCCCGCGGCCAACCTCGCGACGAACAATGCCGCGGTTGCGCTCAATGATGGCGGCGCTGCGCGCCTTGTCCTCGGCCGAACCAAAGACGGTGTAGAAGATGGTGGCGTGCTGCAGGTCTGGCGTGACTCGCACATCGGTGATGGTTACAAAACCGAGGTCGGGGTCCTTTACAGCGCGCTCCAGCGCCTCTGCAACCAGCACACGGATGCGCTCCGCCAACTTGCGGGCACGTGCGTGATCAACCATGAAAACTCCTTTAGTTGAGGGTTCGGCGGCGAGAACCAGCCCGCCGCCGAACCACTAACAAACTAGACGCGTGGCTTCAACGACCTCCAGCTCGAGGACATCATCGAGACCTGGGAGATGCGCGAGAAGCCACGCGTCTAGTTTGTTAGTGGTTCGGCGGCGGGCTGGTTCTCGCCGC
>JBJTNC010000080.1:0-4422 GCA_046073865.1 Micrococcales bacterium
CCGTTCGGCGGCTTCAAGCAGAGCGGCCTGGGCCGCGAACTTGGCCCAGACGCCCCTCTGCACTTCACCGAAGAGAAGAACGTTTTCATCCCCGCCGACTAGGCAACACAGACCCTAACTAAGGAGATACAAATGAGCATCGAGAAGATCGACCTCACCCAGCGCCTCGCTGGCAAGGTTGCCGTCATCACCGGTGGCGCCTCCGGCATTGGACTAGCAACCGCTCGTCGCTTTGCCGCCGAGGGCGCCAAAGTGGTCATCGGTGACATGGACCCTGTTACCGGAGAGAAGGCCGCCGCCGAGGTTGGCGGAGCATTCATTCAGGTGAACGTGGCCGACGAGGACCAGGTGAACAACCTGTTCGACAAGACCGTTGAGATGTTCGGCAGCCTGGACATTGCGTTCAACAACGCCGGCATTTCGCCAGCCGATGACGACAGCATCGAGACCACCGAGCTCCCAGCCTGGCAGCGCGTACAGGACGTAAACCTGAAGAGCGTTTACCTCTGCTGCCGCGCAGCCCTGCGCCACATGACCAAGCAGGGGTCGGGCTCCATCATCAACACCGCATCGTTCGTTGCAGTGCTCGGTTCGGCCACCAGCCAGATCTCGTACACCGCATCGAAGGGTGGCGTGCTTGCCATGAGCCGCGAGCTGGGCGTTCAGTTTGCTCGCCAGGGCATCCGCGTAAACGCACTCTGCCCCGGCCCGGTTAACACCCCTCTGCTGCAGGAACTGTTTGCCAAGGACCCCGAGCGCGCACAGCGCCGCCTGGTGCACGTACCGGTTGGCCGCTTTGCTAAGCCAGAGGAACTGGCAGCCGCCGTTGCCTTCCTGGCCTCCGACGACGCCGCCTTCATCACCGCAAGCACCTTCCTGGTTGACGGCGGTATCTCGGGCGCATACGTCACCCCGCTGTAAAGCTTCAACTGCTGTAGAGTCCCCTATCGGGACACAAGACGCGAAGACAAAGAGCATGGAACCAATCGAACTTATAGGTACAGAAGCGGAGCCGGCCGGACAGCTGGTGAGCAGTTCGCTTTTGCTGACCAAGATTCGTGGCGGAAACACCTACGAGGAGACGGTGGAGCGTTTGCTCCAGACCATCCGCCTCGGCTTGGTGCATCCGGGCGAGCAGCTGCCGCCGGAGCGCGAGCTCGCCGCCATGCTCAATGTCTCGCGCGACACGGTGCGTGAGGCCGTGTCATCGCTGGCGGACGCCGGCTACCTGGTGGTTCGTCGCGGGCGTTACGGCGGCACCTTCATTGCGGAAGTCATTCCATCGGGGCCTGTTGTCATTGGCCGCGATGGCGAGCTCCTCCCCCGCGTGGCATACACGCGTGAGGAGATTCAAGACGTAATGGTGCTGCGCGAGGCCCTGGAGACCGGCGCCGCATTTGCCGCGGCTAAGTCTGAAATGAGCGGGGAATCTCGCGATGCCCTGTGGCAGGCCCACGTGGACTGCAAGGCCGCCAACACCGACGACTACCGCCGCCTGGACTCGCGGCTGCACCTGATGATCGCCGAGCTCTCCGGAAGTAACAGCCTGGTGAACCAGATTGCGCAGTCGCGCATGAAGGTGAATGAGCTGCTGAACGAGTTTCCGCTGCTGCAACCCAACATCACCCACTCGAGCGACCAGCACGAGGAAATTGTGATGGCCATTCTCACCGGCCAGGGCGAAAAGGCCCAGGCCGCAATGCGAGCCCACCTGGAGGGCAGCGCATCGCTGATCCGAGGCTTCCTCGGCTGATGCACTGCATCCACTTCAACCTAAGACCCTGCACCGTAGAGGAACACGCCATGAGACAAACCGCTCTTTACCCCGAGCACGCCGCACTAGGCGCCAGCTTCACCGACTTTGGCGGCTGGGAGATGCCTGTTCGATACACCAACGAGCTGGCCGAGCACGCCGCGGTTCGCACCAGTGCTGGCCTCTTTGACATCAGCCACATGGCCGAGATTTTTGTGACCGGCGATGACGCCGCAGCATTCCTCGACTACGCACTGGTGAACCCATCCAGCGAGATCGCCGTGGGTCGCGCCAAGTATTCGCTCATCTGCGCAGCCGATGGTGGCGTCATCGATGACCTGATTGTTTACCGACTTGCCGAGACCGAGTACCTGGTTGTGGCCAATGCCGGCAACCGCTTCAACGTGGTTCCCGCACTGCAGGAGCGTGCAGCGGGGTTTGCCAACCTCACCGTGAACGACCAGAGCGACGACTGGGCGCTGATCGCGCTCCAGGGTCCGCAGTCGGCCAGCATCCTGCGCTCGGTTACCAGCGCGGACCTCGACAACCTCAAGTACTACGCCATCCTGCCAGCCGTGGTTGGCGGCATCGAGGTTCTGATTGGCCGCACCGGCTACACCGGCGAGGATGGCTTCGAGCTGTTCACCCCGGTAGCCCACGCCCGCGAGATGTGGCAGCTGCTTCTAACCACCGGCGGTAGCGACGTCATGGCCTGCGGCCTGGCCGCGCGCGACACCCTGCGCCTTGAGGCGGGCATGCCGCTCTACGGCCAGGAACTGGACCGCGACCACACCCCATTCGAGGCGGGGCTGGGCAAGGTTGTTCGCCTGGACCGCGAGACCGACTTCGTTGGCAAGGCCGCTCTGGCCGCGGCAGCAGCAACCCCGGTCAGCCGCAAGCTGGTTGGTCTGGTTGGCGAGGGCAGGCGCGCAGCCCGCCACGGCTACACCGTTCACGCGGTAGGCAGCGATGAGGTTCTGGGCGAGGTCACCTCGGGTGCCCTCTCGCCAACTCTGGGATATCCTGTGGCTATGGCCTACGTGGCCACATCGGTGAACCTGGAACCGGGAACAGTTTTGGAAGTTGACATCCGCGGCACCAGGCTGCCGTACACCGTCACGCCAACCCCCTTCTACAAGCGCAACAAGTAAACAGACAATTCCAAGGCACAGGAGAAAACAATGGCAAACCCAACCAACCTCAAGTACACCAAAGAGCACGAGTGGGTGCTGCTAGACAGCGCCGACACCGCAACCGTGGGAATCACCGCGTTTGCCGCCAACGCCCTCGGTGAGGTGGTTTACGTTGACCTGCCAAAGATTGGCACCAAGGTTGACTTCATGAAGATCTTCGGCGAGATCGAGTCCACCAAGTCGGTATCCGAGCTGTACTCGCCGCTGACCGGCGAGGTTGTTGCCGTGAACGACGCCCTTAGCGGCGCGCCTGAGACCGTAAACGCCGAGCCATTTGGCGCAGGCTGGCTCATCAAGGTGAAGTTTGCCGAACTCCCAGAGCTGCTGAGCAGCACCGAGTACGACGCACTGGTAGGCGAGTAGCAAAAGTGACCCAGAAGCACACCTTCGAGAATCGCCACATCGGCCCAAACGCGGCCGAGCAGCGGGAGATGCTTGACTACCTCGGCTACGGCTCGCTAACAGACCTGATGGCGGCGGCAATCCCGGACGTAATCAAGTTTGAAGGCGGACACAGCCTTCCGGAGCCAAAGTCCGAGGCCGATGCCATCGCCCGCCTCCGTGAGATCGCGGCCAAGAACCGAGTGACCCGCTCCTACCTGGGCCTGGGCTACTACGGCACCTTCACCCCTGGCGTGATTCAGCGCAACATCCTCGAGGACCCATCCTGGTACACGGCGTACACGCCTTACCAGCCGGAGATCTCCCAGGGTCGCCTGGAGGCGCTCATCAACTTCCAGACCATGGTGACAGACCTCACCGGCATGCACACCGCAAACGCATCGATGCTGGACGAAGGCACCGCCGCGGTTGAAGCCATGATGATTGCCAAGCGCTCCGCCGGCAGTGCGTCACACGTTTTCTACGTTGACACCGATGCCCTGCCACAGACCAAAAGCCTGCTGGAGCACCGCGCCGAGCCACTGGGAATTGAGATTCGCTACTTCGATGCTGCTGCGGGAGCCGGAGCTCTCGAGGGCGAGTACTTCGGTGTGCTGGTTCAGTACCCTGGCGCCTCGGGCCGACTGGTTGACCCGGCCGGCATCTTCGAGGCCGCCCACGCGGCCGGTGCATTAGCCGTTGCCGTAGCCGACCTGCTCTCGCTGACGCTGCTTGCCCCTCCGGGCGAGGCCGGCGCCGACGTGGTTGCCGGAACCACCCAGCGCTTTGGCGTGCCAATGGGCTACGGTGGCCCACACGCCGGCTACCTCGCGGTTCGCGAGGGCCTCGAGCGCACCATGCCGGGCCGCCTGGTTGGTGTCTCGGTTGACGCCGATGGCCTACCCGCCTACCGCCTGACCCTTCAGACCCGCGAGCAGCACATCCGCCGCGAGAAGGCCACCTCCAACATCTGCACGGCGCAGGCGCTGAACGCGCTGGCCGGCGTCGTCTATCTCGCCTGGCTCGGGCGGCAGGGGTTCGTGCAGCTTGGCGAGCTGCTGCTGCGGCGCACGCACTACGCGCGCGAGGCGCTGT
>JBJTNC010000081.1:0-2775 GCA_046073865.1 Micrococcales bacterium
CGAAGCGCGACTTCGGCGACCGCCCACGCTTCGATCGCGACAACTCGGGTACCGACCGCCGCGCCGACCGTCCAGACCGCGTAGAGCGCGACCGCGCTCGCCAGGGTTCGTTCGACGACCGTCGCGCAAGCACCCCAAACAAGAAGGCTTTCTCTGAGGACGTAGTTCTAGAGCGCCTCGAGAGCGATTCCGATGCAGTTGTAATCGGTTCGTTCGAGGAGATGGGTCTTCACCCACGCTTGGTAACCGCACTCCAGGGCATGGGCGCTGAAAGCCCATTCCCAATCCAGGCTGCAACCATTCCGCCAGCCATCGAGGGCCGCGACATCCTAGGACGTGGTAAGACCGGTTCTGGTAAGACCGTCTCGTTCACCGTCCCAGTTGTGAGCAAGCTCCAGAACGCCGGATCTCAGCCACGCAAGCCAAACAAGCCGCGTGCACTGATCCTGGCCCCAACCCGCGAGCTGGCAGACCAGATTGACCGCACCGCCAGCCAGCTGGCCCGCTCCGTAGGCTTCTACACCACCGTGGTTTACGGTGGCGTGCCTCAGCGTCGTCAGGAGATTGCGCTCAGCCGCGGAGTGGACATCCTGGTTGCAACCCCGGGACGCCTCGAGGACCTGATGGCACAGCGCATCGTTGACCTCTCCGAGGTTGAGACCATGGTTGTTGACGAGGCAGACCACATGTGCGACCTCGGCTTCATAGAGGGAGTTCGCCGAATCATGGCGGCAACCGGTGACAGCCAGAAGCTGCTGTTCAGCGCAACCCTCGACCGCGAGGTTGACGCGCTGGTGAAGCAGTTCATGCCTAACCCATTCACCTACGAGGTTCCAAACGAGGACAACGACACCTCGAACATCACCCACCGCGTGATGGTTCTGCGTGACGAGGACCGTTCGCCGGTTCTGCTTCGCCTGGTTCAGGGTGAGGGCAAGTCGCTCATCTTCTGCCGCACCAAGGCAACCGCCGAGAGCCTCAGCGAGAGCCTCACCGAGGCCGGCGTGCCCGCAGCCCGTCTGCACGGTGACCTAAACCAGAGCCAGCGTAACCGCAACCTGGAGCGCTTCACCCGTGGAGCTGCCCGCGTTCTGGTTGCCACCGACGTTGCCGCTCGTGGTATCCACGTTGACGACGTTCAGCTCGTAATCCAGATTGATCCACCGCTGGAGTACAAGACCTACCTGCACCGCGCAGGCCGTACCGGCCGCGCCGGCAAGGAGGGAACCGTGGTCACCATGATTCCTCGCCAGCGTCGTCGTCGCATCGAAGACCTGCTCAACCGCGCCGAGCGCGACGCAATCTTCACCGATGTCTGGGCTGGACACGAACTGCTTGAGCAGCTTGCTGGCCCAATCGCTCCGCCTCCTGCCGCCGAGTTCCTGGACTTCGGCGGAGGCCGTGGCGAGCGTTCCGGTGGCCGCGGTGAGCGTGGCGACCGCCCGAAGCGCGACTTTGGCGACCGCCCGAAGCGCGATTTCGGCAACCGTAAGCCTTACGGTGACCGCCCGAAGCGCGACTTCGCTCCTCGCCGCAACCGCGACGAGTAGTAAGCCAGATTTGGAAACGGGTGCAACCTTAGGGTTGCGCCCGTTTCTGCTTCTCGGCTAGACTTAGAGACAGCCAAAGACCGCCGGTTTCGGGCGCGGGCAAAATCCAGAAGTAAAACTCTCGGGGATTGACCACGACCGACGAAGGATCGCAGTAAATGCGGCAACCCGCGCAGGTGTGTGTAGTTCTAGCGTTGTTAAACGTCATTGCTCCGTGCCCTTGCGCCGGAGCCTTTTTTATTGCGCGGGTAATCGTGAATGCGAACGCCCGGCCAGTTTTCTGGGTCCCGAGGGCTACCGGCAAATAATCATCCAAGGAGTGCCATGGCGAACAAGGAAGCAACCGTAGCCGAGCTCACCGAGAAGTTCTCGAGCTCGTCCGCGATTCTGCTCACCGAGTACCGCGGTCTCACTGTGGCTCAGCTCAAGGAGCTGCGCCGTAACATCAGTGCGGACGCAACTTACGCCGTAGCAAAGAACACTCTGCTTACCATCGCTGCTAAGAACGCTGGCGTGACCGCATTTGACGGTCAGCTGTTCGGTCCTAGCGCGCTGGCTTTCGTTCACGGTGACCCTGTGAACGTTGCTAAGCAGCTTCGTGACTTTGCTAAGGCAAACCCTCTGCTGGTTGTAAAGAGCGGATACCTTGACGGTGTCGCACTTTCCGCCGAAGAGGTAAAGAAGCTCGCCGACCTCGAGACCAAGGAAGTTCTGCTGGCCAAGGCCGCAGGCGTCCTCAAGGCCTCGCTGTTCAAGGCAGCTTACGTATTCCAGGCTCCGCTATCGCAGGCCGTTCGCACCGTCGACGCCCTTCGCGAGAAGCAGTCCAACTAACCACCCCGTTTTAGCTACACAAACCATTAGGAGAAACAAATGGCAAAGCTGACCACCGACCAGCTCATTGAGGCCTTCAAGGAGCTTTCGCTCATCGAGCTCAGCGAGTTCGTCAAGAAGTTCGAAGAGGTCTTCGAGGTTACCGCCGCTGCTCCAGTAGCAGTTGCTGCCGCTGGCGCACCTGCCGCTGCTGCTGAGGCTGCAGAGGAGAAGGACTCGTTCGACGTAGTTCTCGAGGCTGCTGGCGACCAGAAGATCCAGGTCATCAAGGAGGTTCGTGCACTCACTAACCTCGGCCTGGGCGAGGCAAAGGCTCTCGTTGACGGCGCACCTTCGAAGGTTCTCGAGGGCGCTAACAAGGACGCTGCTGAGAAGGCAAAGGCTGCCCTTG
>JBJTNC010000082.1:0-11760 GCA_046073865.1 Micrococcales bacterium
GGCTGGATGCCAGGGTTTAAACTTGAAGCAAATGGCCGACTTAGACATCACAGCTGAAATCCGCGCGCTTCGCAACACCATGGGAAGCGTGAGCGCTGTGGTTGACCTCCCAAAACTTCGGTCGCAGATTGCCGACCTCGAGGCCCAGGCCAGCGCGGCAAACCTCTGGGACAACCCCGATGAGGCCCAGAAGGTCACCAGCGCCCTCAGCCACAAACAGGCTCAGCTAAAGCGCGTTGTTGAGGCAACAAACCGCATCGATGACCTGGAAGTTCTGGTTGAGATGGCCAATGCGGAGCAGGATTCCGATACCCAGGCCGAGGTCAAGCGTGAGCTTCTAGCCATTGAAAAGGTTGTGTCCGAGCTTGAGGTTCAGACACTGCTGAACGGCGAATACGACGAGCGCAGTGCGGTAATCACCATTCGCGCGGGTGCGGGCGGCGATGACGCAACCGACTTTGCCGAGATGCTCATGCGGATGTACCTTCGATACGCCGAGAAGCACGGCTACAAGGCGGCCGTCATGGACATCTCCTATGCCGAAGGCGCGGGAATCAAGAGCGCAATCTTTGAGGTGGACGCACCGTTCGCCTATGGAAACCTCTCGGTTGAGGCCGGCACGCACAGATTGGTGCGAATGAGCCCCTTCAACTCCGCCGGCAAGCGACAGACCTCGTTCGCGGCCGTCGAGGTGGTTCCCGTGATTGAGCAGACAGACGCAATCGACATTCCGGACAATGACATCCGCGTAGACGTATTCAGGTCTTCTGGCCCGGGCGGGCAGTCGGTGAACACCACAGACTCCGCCGTGCGCATCACCCACCTTCCGACTGGAATCGTGGTGTCCTGTCAGAACGAGAAGAGCCAGCCGCAAAACAAGGCCTCTGCTATGCGCGTTCTACAGAGCCGCCTGCTGGAGATCCGCAGGCGCGAAGAGGAGGCGCAGAAGAAGCAGTTGGCCGGTGACGCCACCGCATCGTGGGGTGATCAGATGCGTTCGTATGTGCTTGCCCCGTACCAGATGGTGAAGGACCTCCGCACCGAGTACGAGGTGAACAACCCAGACGCGGTCTTCGATGGCGACCTCGACGGCTTCATCACGGCGGGCATTCGCTGGCGTAAGTCGGCCTCAGCGGCCTAGAGCTGTCAATCCAGTCCCGTGAAGCCACCACGGGTGTGCCGTCTGTTGTTCAGCTTCGTGCCCGTAAGGCATCCATCGGTGTGCCCTCACGGTTTTCACAGGGGCAAAAGTTAGGCTGAAAACACCATGATTCGCATCGACAACGTGACTAAGCAGTATCGAGGGGCCTCGAGGCCGGCACTCGATGGCGTCACGCTCGAGATCGAAAAGGGCGACTTCGTGTTCCTGGTTGGGGCATCGGGTTCCGGCAAGTCATCGCTGATGCGCCTGATTCTCCGCGAGGACGTGCCAAACAGCGGCGTGGTTCACGTGCTTGGTGAGAACCTGAGGCGAATTCCGGGTCGCAGAGTGCCTTACTTTCGCCGCAAGATGGGCATGGTTTTTCAAGACTTCCGGCTGCTGCCAAACAAGACCGTAGCGCAGAACGTTGCCTTCAGCCTCGAGGTTATTGGCAAGAGCCGCGCCTTCATTCAGACAGCCGTGCCTGATGTTTTAGAAATGGTGGGCCTGGGTCACAAGGCAAACAACCTACCCAGTGAGCTATCGGGCGGTGAGCAGCAGCGCGTTGCGCTTGCTCGCGCAATCGTGAACAAGCCTGCAATCCTGCTGGCGGACGAGCCAACGGGAAACCTCGACCCTGCCACCACCGAGGAGATTATGCGCCTGATTGAGCGCATCAATGCGGCCGGTACCACGGTGGTCATGGCAACTCACGACCGCGGAATCGTTGACCGCATGCAGAAGCGAGTGGTGGTTTTGAGTCAGGGCAAGATCATCTCCGATGCCCGAGATGCCGGTTACCTGCTCGCGGGTGACGCAACGGCGGCGGCTCCACAGGTGAGCATCGAGGAAGAAGAATGAGGCTCGGTTATGCGCTGGGCGAGGTTGGACACGGGCTTCGCCGCAATGTCTCGATGGTTATCTCAATCGTCCTGGTGACTCTGGTTTCACTCACCTTCGTAGGCACCGCGCTTCTGCTGCAGTTCCAGATAACCCAGATGAAGAACTACTGGTACGACCGCGCGCAGGTTGCCATTTACCTCTGTACCGATTCCAGTCCCAGCGCCGCCTGCCCGCAGGGTGAGGCCAGCGCCGACGTTAAGACCACTGTTGAGCAACGCCTCAACAGCCAGCTGATCAAGCCATACATTCAGCGCTACTACTTTGAAAATCACCAGAAGGCCTACCAGAACTTCGAACAGGAGTTCAAGGGTGAGTCAATCGCCCAGTACGTGCAGCCAAACCAGCTGAATGAGACATTCTGGGTGAAGCTCAAGGACCCTAACCAGAGCGCAATCATCACCCAGAGTTTCAACGGTGTGGCGGGCGTGGAAGAGGTGCGCGATCAGCGCAGCTATCTCGACCAGATTTTCAGCATGTTGAACGCCGCTTCGCTGGCAGCCATCGGTGTTGCCGTTCTCATGCTGCTGTCCGCGGCTCTACTGATCTCCACCACCATTCGCCTCAGCGCGCTGTCGCGCCGGCGTGAGCTGAGCATCATGCGCCTTGTGGGTGCCTCCAACTTCACCATTCAGCTGCCATTCATTCTTGAGGGTGTGGTTGCTGCAACCATCGGAAGCGTCTTGGCCAGCGGTGTTGTGATTGGCATAGTGCATTTCTTTGTTCAGGGCTACCTGGCCCAGGTGCTTCCCTTCACCAGCTTTGTTGGTGTTGGAAAGGCTCTGGTGGTTGCCCCGATCCTGGTGGGAATCGGTGTGGTTTTGTCGGCGCTGGCATCCGGTGTTGCCATTCGTCGCTACCTGCGCATCTAGCCAGCAGCGCCTAGTTTGATAAACTGACACGCTAGCCCAAAGCGGGCTGAGATTTTGTTTTAGCGGGAGTTCACTGTGCCAAGAGAAAAGGGTCAGAAGGTTGTTGCCACCAACCGCAAGGCCAGGCACGACTACTTAATCGAGGACGTCTACGAGGCGGGCCTCGTGCTCTCGGGCACTGAGGTGAAGGCGCTGCGTGCAGGCCGTGCATCGCTCATCGATGGCTACGCCACTGTTGAATTCGGTGAGGCCTGGCTTGAAAACGTGCACATTCCGGAGTACTCGCAGGGAACATGGAACAACCACCTAACCCGCCGCCGCCGCAAGATGCTGCTCAATCGAGCCGAGATCAACAAGCTGGCGCGCGAGATCAAGGAGAGCGGCTACACGCTCATCCCGCTGAGCCTGTATTTCAAGGATGGCCGCGCCAAGGTTGAGATTGCTCTTGCCAAGGGTAAGAAGGAATACGACAAGCGCCAGACCCTCAAGGAGCAGCAGGACAAGCGCGAGGCCGCCCGCGCCATGAGCACCAAGGGCAAGGACTGGTAGCTAGCTGGTGTTAGAGGTGAGGAGGCTTTCGCCGACGGAGCTGGGACCTTTTCTAGAATTCATGGAAGGCCCGGCGTTCAAAAGTCAGCCTCAGTGGGCTGGTTGCTACTGCCAGTTTTATCTGAACACTGAACAGCAGAACGAACCCGTGGAAGGCCGGGCTGTGCAAAACCGCGGCCTTGCCTGTGATCGAATTAACGCCGGAACAATGCAGGGCTACTTGGCATTTGAGGGCTCACGGGTGATTGGTTGGATGGCTGCGAATCGGGCCAATAATTTCGTGGCACTCCCGAAAACGGGGGATGATGTCGCACGCATCATCTGTTTCAACATCGAACACGAACATCAGAATCAAGGCGTTGCAACTCGGCTACTAGAGTTTGCTCTTCGAGATCTTGCGAACCTTGGTTTTACGTCGGTAGAGGCCGCGCCCCTGGCTGCAGCGGATTTTGTGGCGCACGGATACCGTGGCCCATTGAGTATGTTTCTGAAAGCTGGTTTTGTTCAGGCCGGGATGCTTGACCAAAAGCATGTGCTGGTTCAGAGGAAACTCACAGCATAAAAGTCTCAGGTGTGTCGTATCCTTGAGGAGTCCCAAGAAATTGGGGTTTGATAACTAAACATGGGGATGATCGGTTTCGACAGGGTTTACTGGTTCCTGGAGAAGCGTGCCGAGAATGTAGCGTCAACTCGTAAATGTCCGCTGCAAAACATAAGTGCCAATGCTAAGCGCACTGACTTTGCCCTCGCTGCCTAAATAGCGCACGAGCCCGAAGTCCGTTAGACCGTTTTTGATTTCGTAACGGAACCTAGCGTCATTTAGAGATCTAGCTGAGTGGTTACGCCTTAGGGCTACTCGGGACTTAAACTCAGGCTGGGCCCGTCGGTTTGGTTGCTTCATGCTGTGACCGGGGCCGAGTAAAACTTTAGTGAAGCTACGCACGTAGAAGTACACGAATCTAAGCTTTGGACGGGGGTTCAATTCCCCCCATCTCCACTTTTATCAAACGAATAGACCCGCCTCATATGCGGGTCTATTCGTTTAACTTGCCCGCTAGGCTGTGGTGAAGATGCAGTTTGGCTTTACGGTCAGTAAACGACCGGAAACAATGGGGACACCACCGTGGACATAAACGAGGCGAAGTACGATGCGGCGGATCTCCAGCTCATCGCCGCGATGAGAAGTTTCACACTGTCCCAAACCAACAGAGAGCAGTTGGCGGAAGGCGATAAGAGGAACAGTTTCAGTCTTGGTCTCAGACTCCTTTGGGTGGTGACATTCGGAATTTCCGTGTGGGGAGCAATCGTGCCAGGAGCGACTCTGATTTTCAACGCAGGAATAGTTTTGTTGGCAACAACCACCATGTTGATTTATCTAAAGGCGCCTGGTCGGTTTTTCGGAATTCGCAGATCGCTTGGCATAACCAGGAAAAGGGCGCATGGCATCATTCCAGGTGACCGGGCTCTCTCGTCTAGGTCCTTCTGGCAGAATCTTTTACCCGGAATACCATCGAGTAAGTTTTACTTCTCACACTGTTACTCATTTTTTACTCCCGATGAAGATGTTCCAAGTTACTTAGTTGACCTTCACCCCAACCTTGGAGGGCACAAGTACTACGGGTATTACAAGGAGCTTTTTGTCGTAATCAACTGTGGAGGAGCGCCGAGTTTTAATGAAGTAGTCACGAGAGAGAATGAACCGAACCAAAAACTTCTTGATTGGCTTGGGACTGATTGTTCATCAACTCTGCAAAATCTCCGAAAAGACCTCATCATCACTTTCGTTGACGGAAACATCGTGGTTTCTGGGTATGGCGACGAAGAAGATATTTGGATAAAAGACCTTTCAACCCGTTACTCGTGGAGTCTGTTTACAGAAACTGTGTCGGGTCCAATGGCCGACCTCGTCGAGGCCCTGGTGCTGACCCGAGGCGTTTCCGCACCTGCTTAGAAATAGTAGTTTTGGCGTATGGAAAAAGTTGAATGCACCCTCGAGCGCCACGGTGAGGCGATCCTCGCCATCCTGAACGACGCCATTGTGAATTCAACTGCGCTCTACGACTACGTGCCTCGCACCATGGAAAACATGACAACCTGGTTTGAAACCAAGGCTGCGGGCGGCTTCCCGGTGATTGGGTTCGAGTCGGACAGCGGCGAACTTCTGGGTTTCGCCAGTTTTGGAACCTTCCGCGCGTATCCCGCCTACAAATACACGGTTGAGCACTCAATCTATGTGGCACCGCAGCACCGCGGCCTGGGTTTGGGCAAGGTGCTTCTTCAGGCAATCACCGATGCGGCGCGCGAGGCTGGCAAGCACGCAATCATTGGCGCTATTGATGCCGATAACGAGGCCAGCATTTCGCTGCACCGAAAGGCAGGGTTTCAGCTGGTTGGCACCCTTCCGCAGGTTGGCTTCAAGTTTGGCCGCTGGCTGGATCTAGTCTTCTACCAACTGACTCTGTCCGGGCCAGCGAATCCCATCGATGGCTAACATAACGAGTTGAATACGGTTTGCTTAAGACTCGCATGTGCGATTTCTAGCGCTGCTTGACTGGGTCTGGCGCTGGCTCCGGCTGGTGCGACCTGATTGATCGCCGGAATGCGTTCGTTAGCTAGATGGGGGGAGCCCTTATGTCAGATACAGGCAGTTCCAGCACCGTAGAATCGGTGGCGCCGCAATCCAGGGCGGAGATTGTGGCTGCGATGCGCGCCTTCAATCCGCAAACAATTCGGGTTGATTTGGTGGACGATAAATACTCTGAGGATGCGCCACCCGAGTACGCCAAGCTCTACACCCCAAAGTTGGTTACCTGGACTGGCTATTCGTCTTTTGGCGTATTGGTGCTGCCTTGGATGACCTACATGACATTTAGGTATCCGCGATCGGGTGAGCCCCTGCCCTGGGCTGTGGAGAACAGCTATTGGATTGAACCCACTTTCTGGACCCTCTTCATCCTTGGGTTGGCGGTAACCGGTTTTCGAATGGTCCGCAAAAAGCGCCGGATGAAGGTGGAGGCCCAGTTGAATAATCTTGAGATGGTGCCCAGAGATTTTTCCTTCGCACCAGTGCCAGGGCATATTGGAACACTCTCCTCGTGGGGAGACGTGTACTCGCTGAACGGCATTGCGGCTAGGGGGTTGCGCTTTGGAAGCGTTCGTGGTTGCTGGAGCCCGGTCAACCGAAAATTTAGGGTTGGCTCCGGGCGCAGCCGTTCCTATCCAACGGTTCGGTTCGTTCACCTAAGGGTACCCGGTTTGAATATGGGTGAGGTTTACGTTGAAAGTCAGACGCAGTTGGAGGTGGAACTGCGGGGAAACTTCGATGCCAAGGCGCTTAGAGCAATCGAAGCCATGACCGATACGAATGTTCTTTACTTTGGAAACGAAGAACTAGTGTTGGCCGGATCTGGCCCAGGGGCCACGATGAGCGGAGACATTGATTCGTCAGCCGGCTGGAAAGAGATTGCCGAAATAGTTTCGGGTCCGCTAGCCGACTTGGTAGAAGGCCTCAAAACAGGCAACAATTGATGCATGCATCAACCGCCGCTCGTCCTTGACTGGTGGGTTTCCTACGGCAACCTCATCTTTGAGTCGCTTGGCATTCTCGCATTCGCGGTTTCCGGTCTGCTGGAGGCCGCCCGCAAGAAGCTGGACCTCGTTGGAATGTCCATGGTCACAGCGATGGCAGCCTTCGGTGGTGGAACGCTGCGCGACATTCTCTTGGACCGCCGGCCGTTCTTCTGGGTGAAATACGACTACTGGGTTTACATCATCATCGTGATGAGTTTTCTCGCACTGCTATTCCTGAGACGCAGCCATATGGCGCTAACAGAGAGAGTTGTGCAGTGGCCCGACGCCATCGGCCTCGGCATCTTCGCCGCGGGCGGCACCCAGATTGCGCTCGAGGCCAGTCAGCCGCCAATCATCGCGGTTTTGATGGGAACCTTTACGGCGATTGTGGGGGGAGTGGCCCGCGATGTTGCGGTGCGCGAGGTTCCCCAGGTGTTTGTTGATCATCGCCCTTACGCTGTGATTGCTTTCACCGGCGGCTGGATTGTTGTAATGGGTGACGTTTTCGACTGGCCAAACGCGGTTTCGCTTTGGGCGGCCGCGCTTTTCATTATTGTTCTGCGCGCGCTTGCGGTGTGGAGAAACTGGCGCCTGCCAGCCTGGCGGCACTAGGGGCTAGTTAGCAGTCGCAGAGTTGCGCAACGCGCTGAGGGGTGACGTTAAGCATCACGGCAATGTCGCGCATGGTCAGGCCCTGTTCGCGGGCGCGGCGCACAACATCGCGGATTTCGGCCGAAGCCTCTTCCTGCATCTTGTTGGCCTCGGCCATCTTGGCCTGAGCCTTTTCAATGTCGCAGACGATGCCCGGCATCACTGCCTCTAGGGTCACCACGATGTCGCATATTGACTCGCCAAGCTGCTTGGAGGCGAGAGCCTTGATTAGCTCCTCGGCCTTGTCAAGGCGCTTGGCGGTTGTGGTGAAGTTATCAAGTTCCGGGCAGGAGACAACCCAGGCGTCTCCCTGACGCTCGGCATGTACTTTGATGTCCATGGTCTGCCTTTCTAGAACTTTTCAAAATTCTAAGTGAAAACTTTTAGTCAAGACCCACTTGACAAAACTTGTAAAGGGGTGCTTTACTAACAACTGTAAACGGAAATCGTCCCTATTACAAGACCAAAGTTCTACCGAAAGGTTTTCAAATGCAGATCGCAGCCGTTGTAGTTGCCTGGGCACTCACCGCATTCCTCGCACTTACCTACTTCAAGGCGGGCAAGTTTAAGCTCACCGCCCCGATGTCCACCCTGGCCGAGGCCGGAATGGGTTGGACCGCCAAAGCCGGCGAGGGCGTCACCCGAACCATCGCTGCACTCGAGCTAGCCGGTGCGGCGGGCATCATCCTGGCGCCTCTTGCCGCCGAGTTTGTTGGCATAAGCTGGGCCCAGCCATTCGGTGTGGCAGCAGCAGCCGGACTAACCCTGGTTATGGTTGTCGCTATCGTCATGCACATCGCCCGCGGCGAGTTCAAGTACACCTACAAGATCAACCTTGCGCTGTTCGCAGCCGCTGCGGTTCTCACCGTTTTGCTCGCCGTATACGGCGGCAAGCTGATCTAGTCGTAAACCCTGATTTCGGCCCTTCTCGCCACTCTTTCGAGCGTGGTGAGGAGGGCCGGCGCAGTTAACAGCACCAGGGCGAGCGTTGTTACTGCCCGACCCGCGTCCCAAATCAGTCCGCCGGTAGCCAGCTCAAACTGAAGGAATCTCCAAAGATTTTCCGTAATTGGCGCACCGGGTTGGTAGCTGATGGAGGTTCCGTTGCCCACCAGGTACGGCCAATTCCACATGGTCATCAGTGCGCCGTATGCAAACGAGCCAATCACCGCGGCGACGCCAAGTATCGTTGCCCGCAGCCAGCGAGAACGGCTCTTTGGAAGCAGTCCGGCGCCAAAGCCGAGGAGGCCGGCAGCCATCATCTGAAAGGGAAGCCAGGGTCCAACACCGCCGGTGAGGACCGCCGAAACTAGAAGCGAGCCGGTTCCCATCAGGTAGCCGAAACCCGGCCCCAGACCGTAGCCTGCGATGAGGATCAGGAAGAACACCGTTTCGATGCCCGCTGTTCCGGCGCCAAGCATGCGCACCACAGAGTTGAGGGCGATTAGCACCCCGAGCACCGCAATCTGCCGAGAGTTCAATTGGCCACTGGCAAGTTCGACTATGGCGATGGCAAGCAGGGCGGGCATCAATAGAAGGAACACGGTTTGCGCCAGGAACTGCTGCTGCGCGCTTGCAACCGAGACAAAGAGTGGCCAGGTGAACATGGAGATCGAAATGAGCGCCACCAGGCCAACAACGGTTCGCGATGTAAATCTCACGCGCTCACCTCGGCTACCGTTGAGACCCGATGCGTGACCTGCCAAACCTGGGGGGCGTGTTCGGCCAAGGTGGCCAGCACGGTCTGAGCATCCCCGGTTTCAGCCAGACGGCCACCGGAGATGAGCGTGCAGGTGTCAGCAACCAGCGCCAAAAACTCTACGTCGTGCGATGCAATCAGTATTGCCTTGCCCGCCTCACGAAGCGCGGCCAGCTGCTCTGCCAACCTGGCCTTGGCCAGGTAGTCCAGACCGCGAGTTGGTTCATCCAACAGCAAAACTCCGGCACCCTTGGCAAGCTGCATCGAAATGACCAGCGCCAGCTGCTGCCCCGATGACAGATCCCGGGGATGGCGTTTTGGATCAATGCGCCCGGCCAGCTGAGCGAAAATCCCACCCGTGGTTCCGGGCGATTCGTGGGCGAATGAATCCGAGTCCGCCAGTTCCGCACCAACAGATGACAGCATCAGAAGATCGCTGGCGTTTTGCGGGACCATTGCAAGTCTGGCGAGACGCTCGGCGGGCTTCAGGCTTGCGGGAGCGGTTCCATCGCTGAATGAGACGGTTCCAGTGTGGCGCTGCTCGCCAGCCAGAGACCATAGGATGCTCGACTTACCGGAGCCATTCGGGCCAACCAGAGCGGCTATGTTGCCGGAGCGCACCTCCAGATTGGCCTCTGAAACCGCCTGGAGGTTTCCGTAGCTCACTCCCAGATCCGTGGCACTCAGTAAAACCGGGCCGGCGGGTATGTGCGGCCTCGGGACAACACTTCCCGGGTTCTCGCGCCAACGTTCAGTTGCCTGCGCAACCGATAGAGCGAGCGGCTGCCATCCCAGTTTCTGCCCAAGCTCGACAACAGGCGGAACCATGCGGTTGTTGCGAAGCAGTTGATCGAACCCGCTACTTGCCTTCACCTTGGATGCGGTGCCGTCGCCGTGAACCACCGTGATTGAATCCACCAAGCCGAGGATGCGCTCAATCCTGTGCTCGGCCATGGTCACGGTGATTCCCTGGCTGCTGAGTTTGCGAAGAACAGCTATTAGCGCGGAGGCGGAGGCGGTGTCCAGCGCACTGGTTGGCTCGTCCAAAATTAGAATCTGCTGACCACCTGCGATGGCAGCCGCGATGGCCACCCGCTGCTGCTCGCCACCGCTGAGAGATTCCAGATTGGCATCCAACAGGTGACCCAGGTTCATTGTTGCCGCCACGAAATTGATTCGAGCAACCATGGCGTCTGGGGCAATTCCCAGCTGTTCCATGCCGAAGGCAAGCTCTTCCCTAACCGTGTCGCTGACGAATGAACCCTCGGGTTGCTGGTTCACGTATCCTACCCTGCTGGCAAAATCGTGCGGCTGTGCACCAGCAAACTCGAGCCCATCAATTTGGATGGAACCCGTGATGCGACCTCCGGTGAAGTGGGGCGCCAGACCTATCAGCATTTTTAGCAGTGTGCTCTTGCCGCTTCCGGTTGGCCCCGCCACGAGCGCAAACTCACCCGAACCGTATTCCAGGTTCAGGCGTCGCAGCGCTGGACTCTCAGCGTTGGTAAAGGTGAACGAGGTGTCGGTGAGCTTGATCACGCCAGCCACCTGAATCCCGCGTTTGCCGGTACCTGCGCGGCTGCCACGGCAACCAGGGCTGCCAGCGCCAGAAGCCTTACCAGGTGATCCGCAGCACTCTTTTTCTGCAATTCAAGCCTGGTGCGCACCTGGTGAAGGTTGGCAAGGCGCATCGATGCAGACACCGAGCCAAGCGCTATAACTACCAACCCCACCGGAATCCACACAGCGGTTTGCCCCGCGAGCAAAAGGTAGGTGGCTATGGCCATCAGAACCAGGGCGAGTCCTATGGCAGCCCTGGAGGCCGCCAGAGCTCCCGGTTTCTGTCGACCAGTTCTACCAAAGCCGCGGGCATCCATCGATGCGGCCAGGTCGAGTGACTTGTTTATGGCGTCTTCAATGACGGGTACGACGAGCCCGCCGAAATTCCGAAGCCCCGTGGCCGAACCCCTGAGCGCCTTTGCGCGGCGAACCCGCAGCAGGCTCGTTATCAGCTGCGGCGCCAAGTTTAGCGCAACGGCGGCGGCAGTGGCGAACTCGTAGAGCGCGGTGGGTGCGGACCGCAGCAGCTTCCTGGGGTTTGCTACCGCGTTTGCCATTGCCACGGCAAGAATAATCGCGGCCAGGTGAAGGCCATCGATGGCGGCGCGGGCGAGGCTGTCCCAACTCACGGGGCCGAGGTATGAGAAGTGCAACTGACCGATTTGGATTGAGACGGCGGGAAGTGCGATGGCGATATTGCTCAGGCTAGGGGAGTTGAAAATCACGCGAAAGACCAGCCGGAGCAGAACAACCAGCACCGCCATTACGCCGTAAATTCGCATCGTTGTTCGTCCGCGATCCCGCCTCGCGAACAGCAG
>JBJTNC010000083.1:0-3896 GCA_046073865.1 Micrococcales bacterium
CCGAGCACCGCGAGATTGCCGCGTCGCCCGTTGGACTGCAGCTCCGCGATTGCGGCGAAGTCACCAACATCGTGCCAGGTGAACTTTGCCGGCACAACGGCAACCAGACCCTTCTCGGCCGCCGGCTCAGCAATCGAGTAGTCGATGGCAATTTTCTTGAGCGTTGGCCACACCCTGTGCATGACCGAATCGCGGTACATGCCGTCCCAGGCGTCCGCGATCTCCATGAGAGAGGCGTGCAACTCGGGTTCCTTGGCCTGAAGCTGCTCCAGCAGCAGGCTCGCGGGAGCGATGAACATTCCCGCGTTCCACAGGTAGTCGCCGCGCTCGAGGTACTTGCGAGCCGCGGCCAGCTTCGGCTTCTCCACAAACTTGTCAACCGCCAGCGCCGTGGGTGCACCCTCCACATTGAGCGGGCCGTCGGTCTTGATGTAGCCAAACGCCACGGATGGCGAGGTTGGCTCCACCCCGATGGTCACGATCTTGCCGGTAGCGGCAACCGCAACGGCTTCGCGAACGGCGGCCTGGAAGACGTCGGATTCCTGAATCACGTGGTCCGCGGCAAACGAACCAATGATCACGTCTGGTTCGCGCTTAGCCAGGATGGCCGCAGCGAGGATGATGGCCGCCGTGGAATCCTTTGGGCTGAGTTCGAGTACCAGGTTCTTGAGGTCTAGGCTCTCGATTTGCTCCACAACAGCGCCCTGATGAGCCTGTCCGGTGACAATCAGAATGCGGTCCTCGCCGGCCAGCGGGGAGAGCCGATCCCACGTGTCCTGCAGCAGCGTCTGGCCCGAACCAGTTAGGTCGTGTAGAAACTTTGGTGCGGATGCGCGGGAGAGCGGCCAGAGGCGCGACCCCACTCCTCCCGCTGGAATCACCGCGTAAAAACGGTCCATCGGTGGGCGTTGATTGCTCATAGATAAAAACAGTAGTTGAATACCCTGAAATCTGGCTAAAGGCGGTTGGCCAAGGTTCTAGACTTGAAGGTGGACTGTGCCCTGAAGTAGGGCTGCCCTTTCAAGGAGGAATCCAGTGGCTAAGATGCCTGCCGGCACCCTGTACCGCGGCAAAGTTGGAATGTGGTCTTGGGTATTGCACCGTATTACCGGTGTTGCCATCTTCTTTTTCTTGCTAGTTCACGTTTTAGACACATCGCTGATTCGATTCAGCGCTGAGGCCTACAACTCCGTGATGGCTAGCTACAAAACAATCGTGATGGGCTTCGGAGAGATGGCGCTCGTTGGCGCAATCCTCTTCCACTCCCTGAACGGCCTGCGCATCATCCTGGTGGATTTCTGGCGCAAGGGAACTAAGTACCAGAACACCATGTTCTGGATTGTGATCGCTGCTGCCGTGATCCTGTTCGCCGGTTACGCACCGGTCCAGATCATGCACATGCTGAAGTACTAAGGAGAGGCGCGAAAGTGGAAATCGTAATCGAGACCCCAAACAGCCCTCGCAAGCGCAAGGGCACCAACTGGGAAAAGTGGGGCTGGATGTACATGCGTATCTCCGGTGCCGTCCTGGTTGCCATGATTTTCGGACACCTGCTGGTGAACATGGTTCTGCCAGAGGGCGGCGTGAAGGCAATCGACTTCGCGTTCGTCGCAATGAAGTGGTCCAACCCGTTCTGGCAGTTCTACGACTGCCTCATGCTGTGGCTCGCTGTAATCCACGGCAGCAACGGTATGCGCACCATTGTGAACGACTACGCCGAGCGTGACGCAGTGCGCAAGACTCTCAACATCTTGCTGCTCATCACCGCCGTTGGAATCATCGTTCTGGGCACCGTGGCTCTGACCACCTTCGACCCTTGCATCGACCCAGCCGCACACAATTACCTGCCTGCGGTTTGTAAGTAAAAGGAAAATAATTGACCACCCCTAAGGTTCACACCCACCAGTACGACGTTGTAATCGTGGGAGCCGGAGGCGCGGGAATGCGCGCCGCCATCGAGGCTGGCCCACACGCTAAGACTGCCGTTATTTCTAAGCTGTTCCCAACCCGCTCCCACACCGGTGCGGCCCAGGGTGGTATGGCGGCGGCTCTGGCCAACGTTGAAGAAGACAACTGGGAATGGCACACCTTTGACACCATCAAGGGAGGCGACTACCTGGTTGACCAGGACGCCGCCGAGATCCTCGCCAAGGAATCGGTTGACGCGGTAATCGACCTAGAGAACATGGGTCTGCCATTCAACCGCACCCCCGATGGCAAGATCGACCAGCGACGCTTCGGTGGCCACACCCGTGACCACGGCAAGGCTCCGGTTCGCCGCTCCTGCTACGCAGCCGACCGCACCGGTCACATGATTCTCCAGACCCTGTACCAAAACTGCGTAAAGCTGGGAATCGAGTTCTACAACGAGTTCTACGTTCTTGACATGGTCATGAACACCGTCGATGGTGTTGAGCGCCCGGCTGCCGTTGTTGCATACGACCTGGCAACCGGTGAGATCCACGTCTTCCAGGGCAAGAGCATCATCTTTGCAACCGGTGGATTCGGAAAGATCTTCAAGACCACCTCCAACGCACACACCCTCACCGGCGATGGCGTTGGCATCATCTACCGCAAGGGCCTTCCGCTGGAGGACATGGAGTTCTACCAGTTCCACCCAACCGGTCTTGCCGGCCTTGGAATCCTGCTCTCAGAGGCAGCACGAGGCGAGGGCGGAATCCTCCGCAACGCATCGGGTGAGCGCTTCATGGAGCGCTACGCCCCAACCATCAAGGACCTAGCCCCTCGAGACATGGTGGCACGCGCCATGGCAAACGAGGTTCGCGAGGGTCGCGGTGCCGGACCAAACAAGGACTACGTTCTACTGGATCTCACCCACCTTCCACCAGAGGTAATCGACGCCAAGCTGCCGGACATCACCGAGTTTGCGCGCACCTACCTGGGTGTTGAGCCTTACACCGAACCCGTGCCAGTGTTCCCAACCGCACACTACGCGATGGGTGGAATCCCAACCAACGTCAAGGGCGAAGTTCTGCGCGACAACGACACCGTGGTTCCTGGACTCTACGCCGCCGGCGAGTGCGCCTGCGTTTCGGTTCACGGCGCCAACCGTCTGGGTACCAACTCGCTGCTGGACATCAACGTCTTTGGCAAGCGCTCCGGTATCAACGCGGTGGAGTACAGCAAGCACGCCGACTTCGTGCCGGTTCCCGAGGGCGCCATCGATGGCGTTGTTGCGCTGCTGAACCACGTTCGCGGCAGCAAGGGAACCGAAAAGGTTGCCACCCTGCGCAAGGAACTGCAGGACACCATGGACAAGAACGCCCAGGTGTACCGTACCGAGGAGTCGCTCAAGGAGTCGCTGGCCAAGATTGCCGAGCTGCGCGAGCGCTACGAGCACATTTCGATTCAGGACCAGGGTCAGCGCTTCAACACCGACCTCCTCGAGGCAGTTGAGCTGGGCTTCCTGCTCGATCTCGCAGAGGTTCTGGCCTACACCGCTCTGGAGCGCAAGGAGAGCCGCGGAGGCCACTTCCGCGAGGACTACCCGGAGCGCGACGACAAGAAGTTCATGATGCACTCGATGGCATATAAGAACGGCGACAAGATCAAGCTTGGCTGGAAGCCTGTAACCGTCACCAACTACCAGCCAATGGAGCGTAAGTACTAATGAGCGACGTAAAGGTTATCGACGAGATCCCGACCTACCAGGTCACCCTCTTCGTTCGCCGCTTCAACCAAGAAGACGGACTCGAAGCGCGCTGGGAAGACTTTGACGTCACCGTTCACGGCACCGACCGCGTTCTCGACGCCCTTCACAAAATCAAGTGGGAGCAAGACGGCTCACTCACATTCCGTCGTTCATGCGCACACGGTGTCTGCGGTTCAGATGCAATGCGCATCAATGGCCGCAACCGCCTAGCCTGCAAGACCCT
>JBJTNC010000084.1:0-2781 GCA_046073865.1 Micrococcales bacterium
TTTCTTCATCGAATACAGGCTACCTTTTAATGGTGACTGACTCGAACGCTTCTGAGACCGTAGCCCTGCTGGGCGAGAATGAAAGCTTAAGGCGGACCGTCTCCCGGCTAAACGTGGGTGATTCGGCGGAGGTTGGTCCAGGCGATGATTGCGCTGTTGTGACTGCCCCCGATGGCCGTTTCTTGGTCACAACCGACACGATGGTTGAGGGTCACGACTTCAGGCTCGACTGGTCATCCTGGTTTGATCTTGGTTGGAAGGCAGTGGCCACCAACGTTGCAGATGTTGCCGCGATGGGTGGCAGGCCAACGGCTCTAGTGGTTGCGCTTATCGTTCCCGCAGACACCGAGGTTGCGAGCCTCGAGGCTTTCGCGGATGGTTTGCGCGAGGGCTGTTTGGCTCTAGCCCCCGGTGCGGCTGTGGTTGGCGGCGACCTGGCCGTAGGCGGCTCCGTCGTGATTTCCGTTACGGCTCACGGCGCGCTGGAGGGTCGCGAACCCGTGCTTCGCAGCGGTGCTCAGGCCGGTGACGTTGTCGCCATGGCGGGAACCCTGGGTTTGGCTGCCTGCGGGCTGGATCTATTGCGTAGCGGTAGAGCGGACCTCGTTTCCGCCTGGGATGACTGGGTGATGGTGCAGAGGAGACCGGTTCCCCCGGTGGCGCTCGGTGCCGCGGCCGCGGAGGCTGGCGCCACATCGATGCTGGACATCTCCGATGGACTAGCGCGCGATGCGGCCCGGATAGCTCGCGCCTCAAACGTGGTTTTGAGTGTTCAAGGCTCCGCGCTCTTCGGTTTCGAGGCGCGAGTCGAGGGCGCGGCACAGGCGCTTGCCAACGGTGATTCGGCAGAGGCTACGCGACTTGCTCGAGGCTGGGTTCTGGGCGGCGGCGAGGATCACGGCCTGTTGGCGACCTTCCCTCCCACAGTTACTCTGCCCCGCGGGTTCAAGCCGATTGGCTCGGTTGGTGGGCCTGGCTCCGATGGCTTCACGGGCGTGCTTTTGGATGGCGAGCCCGTTGCTGAGTTGGGTTGGGATTCGGTTCGGGGTTAGGTGTTGGGTGGAACCCATCCGCATTTTTTAACTCAGGAATTAGAAGCCAAACTTTGGTCTAAACGCGGTCGTTTGGCGCTACATTTCGTCATATGGGTCCAATTCCTCCTCCGCCGGATCGTCCCGTTCTGGGTCGGGGAATAATCCCTCCGGCCGCTGCAGCTCATAAAGAGCATCGATGCGCTCCAAAGCATCGAGGAGTTCAGCCCTTGTAATTTCTGTGCTGAATCGGTGTTTTGGCTCCTGGTTCATCATCGGCCAATAGGGCTTGATTTTTTCCCTTGGCGGGGGAGTCGGAATCTCATCGAGGAGTTTATCGAGGGCGGGGTTGACTGTCTTGAGCAGGTGCCTGAGGCGAATGTTGGTTGCGATTGTGCTGTTCAGCCTGTCTAGAAGCGTGTTGTAGAGCGGGAGCGAGACCACCATTGCGTAGATTCGGCCGTATCTGGTGACCGCAAGCGGATGGTCTTTGGTCCAGTACATGTACAGCGATGGGTTGATTTTGAAGTCGGACATGGAGACTACGTTGTAGTCGCGTGCCTTGGAGACGTTGGTATCTGGTGTTCGCTGTTCGTCGTCCGTTTCGGGTGGAAATCTGATGGCCGAGGGGCGTCTGCCTATCTTGAAATCTGAGTAACGGATGGTGTAGCCGCTGGGTGTGCGGCCGGGGCGGGGTTCTTTCTGAGGGGACATGAACCCAAGGTAGGTTGCTTTGCTGCGATGGATGCCTGCGATGTCGTTGGCAGTGGATAAGTGGGAGAAATTGACCCAAATGTAGGGCTGAAAAAAGGGTTTGGCCCTTAGTTTCGCTCTTAATTCCAGAGTTAAAAATTAAGCAATTTCCCCTAGAGCGCGAAAGTGGCATGCTCGTGAGAGCCGCCCAACCGCAAGGCGCCAGACCGGCCCAACCGCAAGGCGCAAGACCGGCCCAACCGCAAGGCACCAGATTCAACTAACCGCCAGCGTCGCCCAACCCCGTGATGATTCCGCGCAGCGAGAGCTCCCAAAGAGGGGCCGCCGAACTACAGGTTCTGCAGCTGCGAGTTTAGAGTGACTCCAACGCCAACGCGCGGCAGAACCTCAACCGCGCCAGTCGCCGAGTTTCGGCGGAACAATAGCCCGGGCACACCGCTCAGCTCCGAGGCCTTAACTGACCTAGCCGGCCCCTCGTCCACAATCGAAACCTTGGTTCCCGCGGTCACATACAAACCGGCCTCAACCACGGAGTCATCGCCGATGGAGATGCCAACGCCGCTGTTTGCCCCAAGCAGGGCCCGCGCGCCGATGGAAACCTTGTGCTTTCCGCCACCGCTTAGGGTTCCCATGATAGAAGCACCGCCGCCGATGTCAGAACCATCGCCAACAACCACACCCTGCGAGATTCGACCCTCAACCATGGCCGTGCCGAGAGTGCCTGCGTTGAAGTTCACGAAACCCTCGTGCATCACGGTGGTTCCCGGAGCCAGGTGTGCGCCAAGGCGTACCCGATTTGCATCCGCAATGCGAACCCTCTTTGGAACCACGTAGTCAACTAGGCGAGGGAACTTGTCAATCGAGTGAGCGATCACCCCAGCCCTCTGCAGGCTAACTCGGTTGTTTTCGAAGAAATCGAGGGAGACCGCGCCGATGTTGGTGAATGCCACGATCGGAAGATTTGGAATCAGGCCATCGAGGTTGATGGTGTTTGGGCGAACCAAAAGGTGGCTCAACAGGTGCAGGCGCAGGTAGG
>JBJTNC010000085.1:0-4621 GCA_046073865.1 Micrococcales bacterium
AGCTGTCCTTGCCGGTTCCTTCGCCACGCTCGAACTGCATGAACACGAGGTTCCAGATTTCGATGTAGCGGTCTTCATCGGCCTCAGGGCCACCCTCGCGGCCGTATGCTGGTCCGCGGTCGTAGTAAATCTCGGAGCAAGGGCCCGAAGGACCAGGCTGGCCGGTGCTCCAGAAGTTGTCCTTCATGCCGCGGCGCTGGATGCGCTCCATCGGTACGTCTGCAATTTCGCGCCAGAGGGAGATTGCCTCATCGTCGTCCTGGTACACGGTAACCCACAGCAGCTGAGGGTCGATGCCGAGGCAGCCCTCATCGCGGCTACCGGTTAGGAACTGCCAGGCGTAGGTGATTGCCTCGCGCTTGAAGTAGTCTCCAAACGAGAAGTTGCCGTTCATCTGGAAGAACGTGCCGTGGCGGGTGGTCTTGCCTACCTCATCGATGTCTAGGGTGCGGATGCACTTCTGCACGCTGGTTGCGCGAGGAAATGGGGCGGGAACCACACCGGTCATGTACGGAATGAACGGAACCATGCCGGCAACCGTGAACAACAGCGATGGATCCTCGCTGATGAGAGAAGCGGAAGGGACTACGGTGTGGCCGTTGCGCTCGAAAAAGTCGAGCCAGCGCCGGCGAATTTCGGCGGTAAGCACTTGAGGTGTTGTCCTACTTGGTTGAGGTGGGCTTTTCTGAAGCCAACTCAGTGCTGCGCTCGCGGTAGCCCTCGGCTACAGCGGCACCAAAGTCCTTGGCGCGACGAGTCACGTCGTTGGCAAAATCCTGAGCCTTAGGGTTTTCGTTGAGCTGCTTTGCAGCGTAGACGCCCAGGCTAATTCCGGTGATAAACCAAAGCAGCTTCTTCACGAAGGCCCCCTACTTGTTCTTGCTGAACGAGCGGATGGTTGAAATCACGCCCGCGACCTTGGAAAGCGGGCCGGATACGGCTCCGCGAAACTGGCCAACCACAGAGTTGATGTCCGTGGTAACGCCAACGAGGTTTTCGGTGATTACGTCAACCTTGACCAGTTGCTTGTTGGCGATTTGGGTGGTTTCGGTGAGTTCGATGAGTAGCGGAGTGGTCTCCTTGGTGAGCTCGCGAATTGAATCGCTGGCTTCGTCAAGGACCTTACCGATCTTGATGAGAGGCACACCGATGAAAATCACCAGCAAAACGAAACCGCTTGCCGCGATGATTCCCGCGATGTCTCCGCCACTCATACGAACCCCTATCTTCCGATAGTTAGAAACTACTAGCGAGCTGCGTAGTACTCAACCACCAGCTGAACTTCACAGGTGATTGGAACTTCGGCGCGCTTTGGACGGCGAACCAGAACGGCGGTCAGCTTGTCCAGCTGAACGTCGAGGTAGCCGGGAACCGGTGGCAGAACGCTGGCGTGACCGCCGGCTGCTGCAACCTGGAAAGGCTCGGTGCCCTCGCTCTTGGCGTGGACGTGGATCTGCTGGCCTGGCTTTACGCGGAACGATGGGCGGTCTACGCGCTCACCGTTTACCAGGATGTGACGGTGCACAACCATCTGACGAGCCTGTGCGATGGTGCGGGCGAAGCCGGCACGCAGCACGAGTGCGTCTAGGCGCATCTCCAGGAGCTCTACGAGGTTCTCACCGGTCAGGCCCTCTGCGCGCTTTGCCTCAGCAAAGGTCTTGCGCAGCTGTGCCTCGCGGATGCCGTACTGGGCGCGAAGACGCTGCTTCTCACGCAGACGAACGGCGAAGTCGCTGTCGGCCTTCTTGCGGGTGCGGCCGTGCTGGCCAGGTGCGTATGGACGCTTCTCGAGGTACTTGGCTGCCTTCGGGGTGAGGGCAAGGCCAAGCGCGCGCGAGCGGCGGGTGGTGCTGCGAGTACGAGTAGTCTTCGACAACGTACTTTCCTTTCATGGATTCCGGATGGAATCAGATAGCGATTTGTTCACAAGAAAGATTTGGTTCTCAGAGTCAGAACCCAATCAACTGCCACGGACCACCCTGGCTATGTAGGTGGTCGCTCCGTTGATTGATTGCAGCAGCCGCGCGCAATCGATCCAGACGGCAACCTCACAAGTCTAGCAGTGACGCGGGTTGCAAGCCAAGGAAGCTAGCGGCCGAGTCCCCTGATAATGGCGCGCAGTTTTGCCCAGCGCTCCCCCAGTTCGCGCTCAAACCCAACCTCCTTGGGCTGGTAGTAGCGGCGCTTGGCCACCTTGCCCGTGACGTAGTCCTGCTCCAGCACAGCCTTAGGGTCATCGTGCGGGTACTTGTAGCCCACGCCATTGCCGCGGCTTTTGGCACCCGCGTAGTTTGAAGAGCGTAGCGGTTTTGGTACGCCCGGCTGCAGTCCGGCGCGTACGTCTTCAAGTGCCGCGTTTATGGCGTTGTAAGCCGCGTTGCTCTTTGGGGCAAGAGCCAGGTAAATGGTTACCTCGGCGAGCGGAATCCGACCCTCCGGCATGCCGATCTGCTGCACGGTTTCAAAGGCGGCAACGGCCAGCGGAAGCGCCTGGGGGTCGGCGAGCCCAATGTCCTCGGAGGCCAGGATCATGAGCCTGCGGGCTATGAAGCGTGGGTCTTCGCCACCCTCGATCATGCGTGCCAGCCAGTGAATGGCAGCATCGGCATCGGAGCCGCGCACGCTTTTGATGAAGGCGCTGATGATGTCATAGTGCTGATCACCAACGCGGTCGTATCGAACCAGCGCGTGGTCTAGGGACTCCTCGATGTCCTCGCGGTCTATCGTCTTCCTGCCCGCCGTCTGTGCGTGCGCCGCGGCGGCTTCCAAAACAGTCAGAGCCCTGCGGGCATCGCCCTGAGCCAGGAGAACAATCTGGTCAATCTCGGGATCTGCAACCGAGAGTTCCCCGGCAAGCCCTCTGGGGTCGGAAACCGCGCGCTGCAGCACTTGGGCGATGTCAGACTCGGTGAGTGGCTCAAGGGTGAGCAGGAGCGACCTGCTAAGAAGCGGCGCGATGACACTGAACGACGGGTTTTCGGTTGTGGCTGCGATCAGAGTGACCCAGCCCGCCTCCACACCGGGAAGCAGTGCATCCTGCTGGGCCTTGGAGAAGCGGTGAATCTCATCCAGGAATAGCAGCGTTCCGGTACCGTAGGCGTCACGCTCTCGCTGTGCGGCAATCATCACCTCGCGAACGTCCTTGACTCCCGCGGTGATTGCGCTCAGCTCAACAAAGCGTCTACCGGAATCCCGGGCGATTGCGCCGGCCAGGGTGGTCTTTCCGGTGCCGGGTGGCCCCCAGAGCAGCACTGATGTGCCCGCAGTGCTTCGCCCAGGCACAGGTGCGGTTGCCAGTTGCCGAAGTGGAGAGCCGGGCTTGAGGAGGTGTTCCTGCCCAACTACCTCGGAAAGTCCGCGCGGCCTCATGCGTGCAGCAAGCGGCACGCTGGTTGCGAAGATGCTCTGGTCCGAAGTCACCTGCCCAGAATGCCATAAAATTCAACGAGTGCGCCTGACCAACTGGCGCAGTACTTTTAGTCGGGAGTCATCGTGGCAACTAACAGGGAAATCAAGGCGCAGGCAGAGGCTCGTCGTCGCTCTTACGAGGCGAAGCTTGCAGAGGTTGGCCAGAAGGCTCAGCGACGCAAGAACGACAACCGCTTCGCACTGGTGATCGCTGGTCTTGCGGTGCTCCTTGCCGTTGGAGCCTCGGCAGGGCACCAGGCATACGTTGGTGCCCAGCCAACCCCAACCGCCACTCCATCGGTGACCAACTCACCAAGCACCACCCCAAGCGCTTCCCCAACCGCAAGCAACTCAAAGCCGGTTCCCGACAAGGCTCTGGCTCAGGGACGCACCTGGACCGGAACCATGACGATTGATGGCAAGCCCCTGGCCATTTCGCTGGATGGCGCCAAGGCACCGCAGGCCGTCGCAAACTTCATCTCGCTGGCCGAGTCGGGCTTCTACAACAACGTCAAGTGCCACCGTCTCACCACAAGCGGCCTGTTCGTTCTGCAGTGTGGAGACCCAACCGGAACCGGGTCAGGTGGCCCCGGCTACAGCTTCGGCCCAATCGAGAACGCTCCAGCCAACAACTTCTACCCAACCGGTACCCTCGCGATGGCCCGTCGTGGCAACGACGCAAACTCCATGGGTTCGCAGTTCTTCATCGTCTACCGTGACACCACGCTGGGTCAGGATTCGGCCGGCGGTTACACCGTGTTCGGTAAGGTCACCAGCGGAATGTCCGTCATCGACAACATCGCATCGCAGGGTGTACAGGGCGGAAACGCAGATGGAACCCCTGTTGCCAAGGCAACGCTCGGTGCCATTTCGCTGAAGTAGCCAAACTAGACTTATAGCGTCTATTCAGGGGCGGGCAACCGCCAACAAACACAGGAGCACACAGTGGCAGCCATGGAATCCGCAGCATCGTTTGGTCGCGTTGACGACGAGAACAACGTTTACGTCACCGATGGCGGTGCCGAGCGCAAGGTGGGTCAGTACCCGAACGTGACTGCCCAGGAGGCACTCGCCTTCTACGAGCGCAAGTACGCAGACCTAGCAGCCCAGGTTCGCCTGCTGGAACAGCGTGTTGCGGCCAAGGCTGATGCAGCCGCACTGAAGAAGAGTTTCCAGCACCTCACCGCCGAGCTGGTTGAGCCTATGGTTGTTG
>JBJTNC010000086.1:0-2657 GCA_046073865.1 Micrococcales bacterium
CCGGGTTCCCAGCCCAGGCTTCAGGCTCTCGCCCATGCCCTTGCCGTCATCGCGCACCTCAATGGAGACGCGCTTGTCGCCAGCCTCAGCGATGGTCACCACAACGTTCTTGGCCTCACCGTGCCTAGCGCTGTTGGCCACCGCCTCCTGGACAATATCGAACACTATGCGGGCGCACGATGGGTCTGCATTTATCCTGGTTTCCAGGCCGTTGGAGAGCCCAACCACAACCTGCGACACCCCGTCCCAGCCCTCGATCACCCGGGCAAAGCCCTTGGTGATGTCCAGGTTTTCGCGTTCGCCATCGGTGATTTCGTTAATGGCCGCGATGATGCTGCTGCGCGATTCATCCACGATTTTGGAGACCTGCGCGGGGTCGTCCTTGGCCAGGTCGAGGCGAATGGCCGCGGCTGCGAGCGCGCTCTGAACCGGGCCGTGAAGAATGCGTGACAGGTCCCGCTGGCGCTCCCACATCAGCGACGAGGTGCGGGCCGCCAGCCACTTCAGCTCTCGGTTTAGCTCCTCAAGCTTCACGGCGTCCAGCACGAGCGCACGCTGCAGGGCGCGCGATACGGAGATGAGCAGACCCGCCAGCGCGAGGGCAAAGCTGAGAAGCAGTGCCCGCAGCCACAGGGTAATCGGCGGTATTCCCTCGGCCAGCGCCCCAACCGCAATCAGAGAGGACGGCAGGTTGAAGACTGTGAATAGTAGGACGAACTGCACCGCCCTGACCCTCCAAGACCTACCCCGCTGGATGGATTTGTAGATGATGTTGCCAAAGTGATAGCCAACCCAGTTTGCAAATATCGCCAGGACGAGAACCGGGTACTGCCTCACCCCGATGAACTGGATGAACGCGCTCAGCGAGACCAACGCACCCAGGCTTGAGGTGAGCAGCGGATACACCTTCCACTCCAGGTCCAAGGTGCTTGAGAGAATCTGTCTGGCAAGTGGCTTCGACGCCGTGCTCGCCGGCGGCGTCCACTCCGGCATCTGGTTCATGAGCTCCTGGCTGAGTGGCCTAACCACCTCGGCAACGTGGTCCTTCAACCCCGACGCCACGGCGGCCTCTGCCGAACCGAGGTGCCTGTCAACCTCGCGCCGCAGCCTGGCCTTTAGGTTTAGGGCAAGCGACTGATACCAGCCATCGATGCGCTGCTGGTTCTGGCTGATCTCCTGCTCCAGGGTGTAGCTAACCTCACGCAGCTGCTGCAACATGGCCACGCGCGACTGCAGGGCACCAACCGAATAGCTGGCAATAAGTAGCGTGAGCCCGTAGAGGATTCCACTGGATGAGAGGCGAAAGACAATTGAGTTGCCGGAGTGGTTTGCCAGCATGCCAATGAGGCCGTACAGCGCGAACCCTCGAACCGCGCCTGCCAGGAAGACGCTGATAACCGCGAAGGTGCGTCTTCCGGCGCGCAGCAGCAGCAGCGGGCGGGTAACCACCTGAAGAAAGGCGTAGGCCGCAAGTCCGCTGACCAGGTTAATCCACAGGTTGTCCTGTAGCGAGAGCACGGGATCGCCCGGGATGGGGGTGATGCGCGCAAAGAAGCTGAACGCAAAAGAGAGCAGGAGCGTCCACACGCCAAAGAGCTGGGGGCCGAGAGACGCCGAGACGTAGTTGGAGAGCGTGACGCGAGGTGAGGCCGCCACGAGATTAGTCGCGCTCTGGAAGGCCCGCGTGACTAATGAAGATGCGCATCGCCTCGGCGCGTGGGCTAACGCCGTTGATGTCCGTGATTCCCAGGAGTCTAAAGATTAGACCCAGGCGCTGTTCCACAGCAGAGTTGCTCACCTCTAGCCTCGTGGCAATTTCGGTGTTGGTGAGACCCTGGGCAACCATGCGCAGCAGCTCCACCTGCTTGGCAGAAAGCGCGGCAAACGGCCTGGCCGGGTCCAGGTCTTGGCGAACCTTTGCCGCCTTGTCGCTCAGCACGGTCTCGATTGTGTTGAGCAGCAACTGGGTGTCGCCCACCGTCTCCTTGCGCAGGAAGCCGTAGCCGGCTGGCACGTCGGCAGTTGCTCCGGCCGTACGGGCATCGGGGTGTCTGGTGAGAATCAATCCCGCGATGTCCGGGCGGCTGCGGCTGAGAAGCCTGGCCAGGTCAATACCAGTGGGGCCATCACCGAGCGAAATGTCGATTAGGACGACGTCTGGATCGAAGTCCTCAACCTCTCTGCGGGCCTCTGCCACCGATGCAGCCTTGGCAACCGCGAAGTTGGCCTTCTCCAGCGCGCTCATGATGAGCGAAGCCACAAGGGCGTCGTCCTCAACCACTAGGGCTCTGCGCTGAATGGAGTTCATGGCTCTATTCTGCCTGTGGATAACCCCAGAAAACGGCAATTTTCTGGGGAAAACCACAGCGACACGTTCCACGTGGGGCTAACCCTAGATTGACTCGCTAACCGGGTTTGCTCGGTGCTAACTTTTCACTGCGGGCAAAAGTCCGTCTTTGACTAAGGAGCAAGAATGAACAAGAGCACCAAGCTTGTCGCTACCGGAGTTGCGCTGGCCGCAGCTGCTGCACTGGCAACCCCAATGGCAGCAAACGCCGCCCCAGCAAACGGCAACCCTTCGAACGGCAACGGCGGCGGCCCAAGCTGTGCAGCACTCTGGGCACACATCGCTAACTACTACGGCGCTCCTCTTGGCC
>JBJTNC010000087.1:0-2747 GCA_046073865.1 Micrococcales bacterium
CCTTCTGGTAACCCCAAAGCCGCTGCGCGGACCCGCCAGCATCGACTGCGGACTCGCTGGAACAGTGATGCGCTTTGTGCCGCCGCTGGCATCGCTGGCAGATGGCGAGGTTCACTTCGACGGTGACGCCGCAGCCCGCCGCCGCCCCATGCACACCACCATTGACTCAATCCGGGCGCTCGGAGTTGAGGTTTCAGATGCCGACGCCCCCGGTTCACTTCCCTTCACAATTCGCGGCACCGGCAGCGTTCGCGGAGGCGAGCTCACCATCGATGCTTCAGCCTCCAGCCAGTTTGTATCTGGTCTGCTGCTTTCGGCCGCCAGGTTCGAGCAGGGGTTGACCCTCCGCCACGAGGGCGAGCACCTGCCTTCGCTTCCCCACATCGAGATGACCCTGGATACCCTGTCCAAGCGCGGGGTGCGGGTGTCCAACCCAGAACCAACCGTTTGGCGCGTTGAGCCCGGAGAGATTGCAGGCGGAAGCGTTGCAATCGAGCCAGACCTCTCCAATGCTGGCCCGTTCCTTGCCGCCGCGATGGTGGCGGGAGGTTCGGTGACCATCCCGGGCTGGCCAGATTCCACCACTCAGGTTGGCGACGAGTTCGACGGCATCCTGCAGCAGATGGGCGCTGTCATCGTTCGGGATGAGCGCGGGCTTACCATTACCGGAACCGGTGCGGTTCACGGGATCGAGATCGACCTTTCCATTGGCGGAGAGCTTGCTCCGGTGGTTGCGGCTCTTGCTGCCATCGCAGACAGCCCATCGAGGATTTGGGGAATCGCGCACCTGCGAGGACACGAGACCGACCGCCTGGCAGCGCTAGCCGCCGAGATCAACCGCATCGGCGGTATCTGTCGCCAGACTCCCGACGGGCTGGAAATTGACCCGAGCGACAATTTGCACGGCGCGGTCTGGCACAGCTACGAGGATCATCGCATGGCAACCGCCGGCGCAATCATTGGGCTTCGCGTTCCAGGCATCGAGGTTGAGAACATTCAGACCACCTCCAAGACCATGCCGGCCTTTGCCAGCATGTGGACAGAGATGGTTGGGGCCTAGTTCTTGAGTTGGCTCTACGAACCCGGAAACGGCGGTCACGACCTAGACGAGACCGATGTTCGGGTGCGCCCAAACCCCAAGGGCAATAAACCTCGCACCAAAATCCGGCCAGAGCACAAGTCCGCACCGCTGGGCATGGTGCTGGGTGTAGACCTGGGGCGCTACCGCGTTCTGCTCAGCGATGAGGGGCGGATGGTTGACGCCACCCTCGCAAAGGAGCTTCGCAAGCAGGGGCCGGTTGTAGGAGACCGCGTTGCACTAGCCGGCGACACGAGCGAGACCGTGGGAGCCTTGGCCCGAGTGGTGCGAATCGAGCCACGAACCACACTGCTGCGCCGCAGCGCGGACGACACCGACCAGGTTGAGCGCGTCATCGTGGCAAACGCCAACCAGATGCTCATCGTGGTTTCCATAGCCAATCCGGAGCCGCGCACCAGGTTGATTGATCGCTACATCGCCGCCGCCTACGACGCCGGCATCGAGCCCATTCTCTGCATCACCAAGACCGACCTGGAAAACCCGGACGCCTTCCTTGAGCACTTTGCCGGGCTAGACATCCCGGTAATCCTCAACCGATCAGACGCACCCAGCCTCACCGCGCTGCACTCCGTACTGGACGGCAAGACCACGGTTGTGGTGGGTCACTCGGGTGTTGGCAAGAGCACCCTGGTCAACGCCCTGGTGCCTGGTGCGGGTCGCGCCACCGGCGTGGTCAACATGGTCACGGGTCGCGGCCGCCACACCAGCACATCGGTGAAGGCCATCGCTCTCGACGGCGGGCTGGGCGAGACCGGTTGGATCATCGACACCCCGGGCGTGCGCTCATTCGGACTTGGACACGTGAAGTTTGACAACCTGCTGGCCAGCTTCGATGACCTGCAGCGCGTGACCGCCAACTGCCCGCGCGGCTGCACCCACCAGGCCGACTCCCCCGACTGCGAGCTGGATGCGGCAATCGAGGCCGGCACCCTGGGAACCCACGGCGCTTCGCGCGTCGACTCGCTTCGCAGGCTCATGGGTGGCCTGCAGGACAAGACCGATTACTAGCCACCACCGCCGCTGAGCGCACCGCCGACTAAATTTGAAGCATGACCGAGCACGACTACACCTCAGACCTGGCGCTGGCTCAACTTCTAGCAGATGCCGCAGATGAAATCTCGCTCGCTCGGTTCAGGGCGCTAGACCTACACGTTGAGACCAAGCCCGACCGCAGCCCCGTCACAGACGCCGATCGCGCGGTGGAGCAGGCCCTCAAGGCCATACTGGCCGAGCACCGGCCCGAAGACGGCATCATCGGCGAGGAGTTTGGCGCCAGCGGCAGCGTAACCCGCAAGTGGATCATCGACCCAATTGACGGAACCGCCAACTACATGCGCGGCGTGCCGGTGTGGGCCAGCCTCATCGCGCTTTCCATCGATGGCCACCCGATTGTGAGCGTTGTCTCCGCACCTGCGATGGGCCGCCGCTGGTGGGCCGCCCCCGGTGTTGGCGCCTTCACGCGCGATGTTGACGGCAGCGTTCGAGAGATTGCCGTGAGTGGTATTTCCGACCTCGAGCACGCCTCGCTCAGCTACAACAACCTGCAACTCTGGGACAGCTACGGCTACCTGGACCAGCTCATGAGCCTGAGCCGCCAGGTTTGGCGCACCCGAGCCTACGGCGACTTCCTGTCGTACATGTTCCTCGC
>JBJTNC010000088.1:0-2013 GCA_046073865.1 Micrococcales bacterium
GTACGACCTGGTCACCAAGTGCGCCGAGCAGCTGTTCATTCCTCTCACGGTCGGTGGCGGCATTCGCGAGGTTGAGGACGTCGCCAGGCTCCTCGGTGCCGGCGCGGACAAAATCTCCGTCGGCTCAGCCGGAATCGCCAACCCACAACTGCTGGCGGACATCGCAGAGCGCTTTGGAAACCAGGTGCTTGTCATCTCCCTGGACCTAAAGCGTTCCCCAAACACCGAATCCGGCTACGTGGTAACCACCCACGGCGGCCGGCAGGAAACTCAACTCGATGCACTCGCCTGGGTGCGCCAAACTCTCGAACTCGGCGCGGGTGAACTGCTGGTCAACTCCATCGATGCCGATGGCACCAGAACCGGCTTCGACCAGGAGATGCTGCGCGCCATTCGCGAGATCAGCCCTGTGCCGGTGATTGCATCGGGAGGCGCCGGTTCCGCGGCTCACTTCCCTGACGCCGCGGCAGCTGGTGCAGACGCCATCCTCGCAGCCTCCATCTTCCACGAGGGTTCGGTCTCCATCAGCGAAGCCAAGGCCGAGCTGGCAAGGGCCGGCTACGCGGTTCGCGGTTTCGCGGAGGTGGCAAAGTGAGCGAAAACCTGACTGGCGCATCCGACGGTGTTGTGGCTGGAATCGCGAGCCTCCTGAGCGACCTGAAGTTTGACCACAGCGGGCTCATTCCCTGCATCGTGCAGTCCGCAGACACAAACCGCGTGCTGATGATGGCCTGATGAACCCAGAGAGCATCGCGCTGACCGTCGAGAAGGGTGAGACCGTGTTCTGGTCGAGAAGCCGCGGTGAGCTCTGGCACAAGGGCGCAACCAGCGGCAACACTCAGCGCGTTGTCAGTCTGCAGGCAGACTGCGATGGCGACACGCTGCTGGCTATTGTTCACGAGTCAGGACCCGCCTGCCACAACGGCACCGAGTCCTGCTTTGATACGGTTGAACTCTTTAGCGCCATTGAGGGAGGGGCCGAATGAGTCTGAATCTAAGCCTCGAGCAGGCAAAGGCCCTGGCCGCAAACCACCGCGTTGTACCAGTTATCGAGACCCTCTTTTCGGGCTCCGAAACCCCGCTGAGCATCTTTGAGAAGCTGGCCGCCGACAAGCCGGGCTCGTTCCTGCTGGAGTCGGCCGAACAGGGCGTCTGGGCGCGCTACTCGTTCATTGGTGTGAATAACCGCGGCACGCTGACCCAGGCCAACGATGGCTTCCCGGGCGGCAAGACTGCCGAGTCGCCGGTCTGGCTGAGCCCTAGCGGCGCATCCGCGCTGCCAGACGGCGGCGAACTCTCCGGCGATCCACTGGAGGCGCTAGCTCAGCTGCAGGCAGCCTGGACCAGCCCCGCCATCGATGGAGTGCCGCCGCTAACCAGCGGTCTAGTCGGGGCAATCGGGTGGGACATGATTCGCCTCATCGAGAACCTGCCAAACCCACCAAAGTCAGACTTCAAGGCGCCGCTACTGGCGTTCGCCATGTTCCAGGACGCCGTGGTCATGGACCACCGCACCAGCAACGTTCTCCTGGTGTCCAACATCTTTGTAACCAGCGATGTGAACCTCGACGACGCCTACGCGGAGGCCATTGACCGAATCGGAGCAATGCGCGGTCAGCTGCTGAAGCCGGCTGTGGGAACCCTGTCCGAGCTCAACCTCGGGGGACCGGTTGCCGCCAGGCACAGGGTTGAAAAGGCCAACTTCCTAAAGGCCATCGAGGACGCCAAGCACTTCGTGCGCATCGGTGACGTCTTCCAGGTTGTTATCTCGCAGCGCTTCGACCTAGACACCGAGACCAGCCCGCTGGATGTGTACCGGGTGCTGCGCGCGCTCAACCCAAGCCCGTACATGTACCTGCTGAACTTTGAGGACGAGTCCGGGCCGTACGCGGTTGTGGGTTCCAGCCCCGAGGCACTCGTGAAGGTGAACGCGGGACACGCCGTGACCCACCCGATTGCGGGCTCCCGCCCGCGCTGCGAGGACTTCGAGACCGACCAGGCCATTGGCGAGGG
>JBJTNC010000089.1:0-26061 GCA_046073865.1 Micrococcales bacterium
GAGCACCGCTACCGCCATTCGCGTTGTACGACAGCGAGTAGGTGGTGTCATCCAGCCAGATGGCGTAGACGGTGATGTCAGCGCCATCGAAGGTGACCGAGCTGATGGAAGGGGTGTTACCATCCAGCGACCAACCACCGAAGTGCTGGTGGGTTGGGTGACCCGAAGGACCGTTGGTGTCCAGGGTCACGGTGTCGCCACTGTAGTTGCCAGTCACATCACTAGGCGCACCGCTACCGCCATTGGCGTCATAGCTGAGCGTGTAGGTGGTGTCGCTTTCCCAGATTGCGTAAACAGTGATGTTGGAAGAATCGAAAGTCACATCGGTGACCTGTGAACCACCTGCATTGAGTGACCAACCACCAAAGTGCTTGTGGCTAGGCGCAGTGCTTGGTCCATTGGTGTCCAGGGTTGGGTTGTCACCACTGTAGTAAACGGTGGAATCGCTAGGCGCACCACTTCCGCCATTGGCGTCGTAGGTGAGGCTGTAGGTTGGGTCATCCAGCCAGATTGCCTTCACAGTGATGTCGCTGTTGCTGAAGGTTACCGAGCTGATCGATGGTCCACTGCCAGTGAGCGACCAACCACCAAAGTGCTGGTGCGTTGGGTGACCCGATGGACCATTGGTGTCGAGGGTCTTGGTGTCGCCGTTGTAGTAGACGCCGGAGTCGCTCGGTGCACCGCTACCGCCATTGGCATCGTAGGTAAGGGTGTAGCTGTTGTCGTCCAGCCAGATTGCCTTCACGGTGATGTTGCTGGCGTCGAAGGTCACCGAACTAATCGAAGGAAGGCTGCCGTCCAGAGACCAACCACCGAAGTGCTTGTGGAGAGGAGCGGTAGTTGGGGCGTTGGAGTCCAGAGTTGCGCTGTCGCCGTGGTAGTAAACGGTTGAGTCGGTTGGCGCACCACTTCCGCCGTTCGCGTCGTAGCTGAGCGAAAGGGCTGGGTACCAGACTGCGTAAAGGTCAACCGGAGTTGTGATGCTGAAGGTGTCGCCCGCGGTGTAGTCAGGGGTGGTTGCGGTGGAGCTGGTTGCCCAGCCTGCGAACTTGTAGTTGGCCTTTGCCAGGGTTCCGGTGTTGCCAAGAACGGTTACGGTGCTGGAGCTGCAGTAGTCGTAGCCGCCCAGGCCATCATTGCCAGAGTCGGTTGGGACAGTTCCAGTCACATCAGCCAGGTTGGCGTGGTAGGTGACGGTTGGGTCCCAGATGGCGGCCAGCGACGCGTCCTTACCAATGTTGAAGGTGTCGCCCTCGAAGTACGACACGCAGGTGGTTGAGTACGTGGAGTTCAGGTCCCAACCGTTGAAGACGTAGCCCGGGTTCTCAAGCGTGCCAACGCCTAGCGCGGTTACCTTAACCGGCCTACCGGTGAGCGAGGTGTATGGCGAGCTGGCGTCAACGGGGGCAGTTCCGATTGGTGCGCCACCACTGGTATAGGTAACCGTGTACCTAGTAGCCGCTAGCGCGGGTGCGAGGGAGGCAGTCTGCAGGAATGACGTGGTCAGCAGCAGAGCAAAAACTGAAACAAGAGCCTTCTTGATTCGAGCGACAAACTTTGAGTTCATTAGGAATCCTCACCCCGGTATTGGCAAAAAATGCGTTGAATTATCGTGCAATACAGCCACAACACTTTTCTATAAGTTACTAGCAACTTGACCCAAAAGCCCGAGAAACTGGGGCAAACGACACGTTTTGAGTCTTTTGAGGTAATAAGTGGCGCCCGCCAAACGGTGGCCGAGACTCCACGGCAACTTAAAGTAAAAACCCTCGGTAGAAGCCCGAGGGAATTTTGTGCGCGAGGTATCCCTGATCCACACTGATTTTTGAGTGGATCAATGCCTCCCCGCTACACAATAGCCTGCGCGAGAGCACCCTTTCCAGAGCTACCAGTTGGCAGGTTGTACATTTCATAAACCTCAATATCTCGCACGAGTTTACCTTCGACTCCGCTCAGGATCTGGCGCACGGTTGGTTGGAGCATGTGGGCCTGCCAAAGGTCTCTGCTAGACCAGGCTTCGATGTGAATCAGTCTGCCCTCGACATCCTCGTTCAAGGTGTAGAACTCACAGCCAGCCTCTTGGTGCACCCTCGGGGTGACGGTTAGAAGCAACTCCTTAACCTCGGTCTGGTGCTCCGGCTTTGGGGTAAAAATTGCAACAATTGTGCAGATTTCAGTCATTATCAGTGCCTACTTCTCTTGTTTGAAAACTGAGTCGAACGAGTTTGCCGGTTGATCCCAGAGAAGCGAGCGCACGAAAGCCAGTGCCTCAGGTGCTCCGTGGAGGCGATCCATTCCCGCGTCTTCCCATTCCACAGATATCGGGCCGGAGTATCCAATAGAGTCGAGTGCCCGAAACGATGACTGCCAGTCAATCTGCCCGCGACCAGTCGAAACGAACGTCCACCCACGACGTGGGTCATCCCAGGCAAGGTGGGAACCAAGTCTGCCAACTCTGCCATCACTTTTCCTGATGGACGTGTCTTTGCAATCGACGTGATAAATCCGATCGGCGAAGTCGAGAATGAAGTTGACTGGGTCGATGTCTTGCCAGTGCATGTGGCTTGGGTCCCAGTTCAGACCAAAAGCCTCGCGATGGTCGATAGCCTCGAGGGTTTTCACGGTCGTGTAATAGTCGTAGGCAATTTCACTCGGGTGAACCTCGAGGGCAAATCGAACGCCTTCGCCATCAAAGACATTCATGATCGGGTTGAAGCGATTGGCAAAATCTTCGTAACCTGCATCTATCACCGATTGGGAAACTGGCGGAAACATTGCCACGTATTGCCAAATGGAAGAGCCTGTGAAGCCAACCACAGTGTCAACGCCAAGTTTTCTAGCGGCAACTGCAGTTCGCTTCATTTCTTCGGCAGCTCTCTGGCGAACACCCTCTGGATCACCGTCGCCCCAGACTCTAGGCCCGACTATAGCCTCGTGTCTAAAGTCAATTGGGTTGTCACAAACGGCTTGCCCCTTTAGGTGATTCGAAATGGCGAAGAGCTTGAGGTTGTACCTGTCAAGAATCTCGAGTCGCTCGCTAACGTACTTGTCGTCTTCGGATGCGCGCAAAACATCCAGGTGCTCGCCGCTGCAGGCAATCTCAAGTCCGTCGTATCCCCAACTGCTCGCAAGCCTTGCGACTTCTTCGAGAGTGAGGTCGGCCCACTGGCCGGTGAATAAAGTTACTGGGCGCTTCATTTGCTTACCTACTTACTAACCAAAAGTTCGGCTTCGAGATCCTTCAAACCAGAGCTAATAACAACTTCTACCCACTGCTTTGATTCGGCCGAGGTGACCACAGCTTCAACCAGGGCAGCGGCTCTAACTCCATCTTCGATGTTGGCTACTCCGTCGCGTTTCTCGCCTTGAAAAACATCATAGGCATCGGCCATAAAGGCATTGAAGGCGTCCTGATAACCCTGAGGGTGACCCGACGGAACCTGGGACAAACGCTTAGCGTCGTCAAATCGCAGGGTCTCTTGACCATGAGTGATGATTTGGTTGGAAGTTTTACCACCGACTAAGAGCGAATCTGGATTCTCTTGGTTGAAAGTGTAAGAGGCCTTCGAGCCGTCGAACTCAATCAGGAGCTGATTCTTACGCCCAAGCGAAACCTGGCTCACGGTTAGCGAACCGCTGACTCCTGAAACGGTCTTGAAAATAACGTTTGCGATGTCTTCGGTAAGTACTTTGCGACCCCCGCGATTTTCATATGCCCGGGAACAGTTGGCGGTCAGGCTAGCGATTCTGTCACCAGATACGAACTCCATCAAGTCGCACCAGTGAGTGCCAATGTCTGCGAAGGCTCTTGACACACCGCCATGCGTGCTGTCGACTCGCCAGTTAGTTGCCTCTTCATCGGCCAACCAGTCCTGCAAATAGTTGCCGTGAATGAGATGGACCGGACCTGCCTCACCGTGTTGGAGACGCTGGCGCATTTCCCGCACGACCGGATAAAACCGGTAAGCGAACGGCACCGCAAACTCGACACCGTTACCCTCGACTGCATCGCGGATCTCTTTCGCCTCGGCGTAACTGACCGCAATCGGTTTCTCACAGACGATGTTTTTACCCGCGTTGGCTGCGGCAATTGCAATCTCCGCATGCAGCTCATTGGGGGTACAAACGTGAACAACGTCCACGCTGTCCGAGTCAACCAGTTCCTGCCATGAGTCGAAAACAGTGCCTATGGCGATCTGGTCCGCTACCCGGCGTGCCGACTCAGGTGTCGAACTGGCGATTCCAATCACCTCGTGACCCGCGTCTCTAATCGCTCGAGCGTGAACCTTTGCCATGAAGCCGCTGCCGACAATGCCGGCTCTGAGAACTTTGGGCATGTCCCTATTTCTTTCTTGAGAGTGCTACCGCGAGGATGATGATTGCCCCACGCACCACTTGCTGCTGACTAACATCAAGCCCGGCCAAGATTAGGCCGTTATTGATGAGCCCGATGAACAATGCGCCGAAGAGTGAGCCGACAACCTGGCCTCGGCCACCAAACAAACTAGTGCCTCCCAAGATCACCGCAGCGATTACCGAAAGCTCGTCACCAGTTCCCCACTGAAAACGACCGGACTCGAGGCGACCGGCATAGAGCATGCCAGCTAGTGAGGCGGTCATGCCGGAGATTAGTAGAACCATGAACTTGACCTTGGCGGTCTTCACACCGGTGTAGCCAGCCGCAACCAAATTTCCTCCGGTCGCACGAACGTGGCGGCCAAACTTGGTCTTATTCATCACGAGAGCACCGATACCGACGGCGAAAACCACCCAAACCAAGAGCCCAGGAATCGGGCCGAAATCGCCGCCGCCAAAAATGGCGATGTAGTTCTGATCTGCAATCGGAACCGGTGCCGAAGCAGTGATCCAGCGAGCGACGCCGACAACAAGGCCAAGCATGCCGAGTGTCACCAGGAACGAAGGCACTTTGAGCCATGCAACTAAGCCTCCGCTGATTGCGCCTGAAACTGCACCTACTGCAAGTCCGGCAATGATTCCGGGGATGAGTCCAACACTGTTAATGGTCATGGCTGTGACCACGGCCGCCAGGCCAGCAACTGATCCGATGCTCAGGTCAATCTCGGCAGCGGCAATCACATAGGTCATGGCGACGGCCATTATCGAAATGGTTGCAGTCTGCCTAAAGATGTTCAGCAGGTTGTTGCCGTTGCTGAAGCCAGAGCTAGAGAGGGTGAGCGTGAACAACAGGAACACTGCAACAAAACCGATGTAGATGATGTTTTGACGCCACTCAAAACGCTTCAATAGTGCGCCTGCAGAACTCAGGATCTGGTTGGTTTTCATGCTGCTCCTTGAATTGCTAGTTGTAAAAATTCCTCGTTCGGAATGTCCGACCGGTTAAGGCTTTTTGAAACGGTGCCGTCTTTGAGCACCAGAATGCGATCTGACACCGAGAGCAGCTCCGGAAGTTCGGAAGAAATGAGAATCACTGACTTGCCGCTGTCCGCGATCTTGCGAACCAAGTCGAGAATCTCACTCTTGGTTCCGATGTCAACACCGGCGGTTGGCTCATCCATCATCAAAATCTCTGGTTGTGTCCCCAGCCACTTGCCGATAACGACTTTTTGCTGGTTGCCGCCAGATAGCGACCCGACGCGAATGCCTGGGTACGCGAGTTTGATGTCGAACTGGGCAATGATCTCTTTGCTCTTTGCAAGAATCTTTTTGCTAGAGAGCAGGCCACCAGATTTCAAACCGTCTAGTAACGGCAGGCTGAGATTCTCCGTAACAGAGTGGTCTAACACCAATCCCTGAGCGCGGCGGTCTTCGGGAATCAATGCGATGCGATTATCGATTGCCTGTCCTGGCGAGGAAATCTGTAATTCCTTGCCGTTGATGGACACGCTGCCCGATGTTCGTTTCAACACACCAAAAAGGGTGTTCACCAACTCCGTGCGGCCAGAACCCATCAATCCAGCTAGGCCCAGAATCTCACCGCGGCGGACCTGCAAGGAAACGTCCTTTAGCTTCGGACCGGCGGAAAGATTTTTCACATCAAGCACAACCTCATCGCTGATCTTTTCCGAACGATCCTGGTGAACAAGGTGAGCGACGGCCTTTCGGCCAACAATTGCTTCGACAATTTGCTCCGGGGTCAACGACTTGAGTGATTCTGTCAGCACTCGTGAGCCGTCGCGAAGGACTGTGATGCGGTCAGCAATCCGATAGATCTCATCCATGCGATGCGAGATGTAAACAATCGCAATCCCCTTGGCCTGGAGGCGTTCGATTAGGGCAAACAGGGCCTCTGCCTCATGTTTCGCCAAAGACGCAGTTGGCTCATCCATGATCAGAACCTTGGCGTTCTGGGCAAGAGCCTTGGCAATTTCGGTCAGTTGCCAGAGCGCGGTCGGCAGAGTGTCAACAACTCGGCTAGGGTCAACCTCTACCTGCATTTCAGCAAAGATTTCACCGGCCCTGCGCTTGGCTTCGGCATCCGAGATCAGGCCGAACTTTGTTGGTTCGTTTGTCAAAAAGATGTTCTGGGCGACGGTGAGGGTTGGAATCAAGGAGAACTCTTGGAACACCATTCCGATGCCAGCCTTGCGGGCTGCGAATGTGTCGGTGATGTCAACCTCGACCCCGCCAACCGAAATCTGACCTGAGTCTTTTTGATAGACACCCTGAAGGATCTTCATGAGGGTTGACTTGCCAGCACCGTTTTCACCTGCGAGCGCATGGACTTCGCCGGCTCGAACGTTGAAATCAACGCTTTTCAAGACCGGGTTAGAACCGAATGCCTTTGTGATGGCAGTCATCTCGATTGCGGTAGCGGGGGCGGTTTTCATTAGAGCGAAACCTCACCGGTCTCACGGTTGAGCTGAGGAACCTTAACCCACTCGCCGCTCTCAGCAGAACGAAGGATGGCGTCGTCGATCAACGCAACCTGGTAGCCGTCTCCAAAGTCAGGGCGAACCGGCTCCTGACCCGAGATTGCCTTGAACAGATCGTGAGCCTCGATGATTTTAGTTTCGCCGTAGCCAACACCAAGTGCCGGGATTGGCCAAAGGTTAGCGCCGTTCGGGTGGTTTGGACCGGTGTAAACGGTTCGGAAGCCGCGGCGGTCATCGCCGTCTGACTTGAAACAAACCTGCAGTTCATCGCGGTTTTCGTAGTTGAACGCGATTGAACCCTCTGTGCCGTGAATCTCCAGCGTGATGAAGTTGTTGCGGCCCCACGCGTTGCGAGTTGCTTCTACCGAACCGATTGCACCGTTAGCGAACTTCAAAAGTGAAAGCACTTCATCCTCGACGTCAACCTCACCCTTAGGTGCGTCTGAGCCACCCTTCGAGTTGCCGAGGGAGTCAACACCTGATTGCTGCAGCGGGCGCTCGGTGATGATGTGGTTCGTGAGGGCAGAGACCTCGGTCACTTCGCCGGCAAGGTATCGGGCTAGATCTAGTACATGGGTCAGGATGTCACCCACAGCGCCTGAACCAGCAACTGACTTTTGAAAGCGCCAAGACAGGGGAGAGTTAGGGTCGGCCGACCAGTCTTGCAGATAGGTTGCCCTGAAATTGATGATGCGACCGATCGAGCCTTCTTCTATATAGCGCTTGGCAAGGGCAACGGCAGGTGTACGGCGATAGTTGAATGCAACCATGTTGACGGTGTTTGAGCGGCGTGCGGCTTCGTACATCAGTGCCGCTTCTTCAACGGTGCGCGCCAGCGGCTTCTCACAAATTACGTGCTTGCCAGCTTCTAGTGCCGCTATGGCGATTTCGGCATGTGAGTTGTTTGGAGTTGCAATATCAACCAGGTCAATCGAAGGATCTTCGATGATGGTCTTCCAGTTGCCAGTGAAGTTTTCGAATCCGAAACGGGTGGCGGCCTCTTGAGCCATTTGATCGTTGAACTCAGCAACTGTGTGCTTAACCGGCATGATGTCGGTTGGCCAGAAGAACATTGGCACCGCAGCGTAAGCCAGTGAGTGGGCCTTGCCCATGAAGCCGCCGCCGATGAGACCTACATTTATGTGTTTCATTTCTTTCCTTGCCTAAACTGGTACTGCCCAGATGGATGGGTGGTGCAGAGGGCTGGGTTTTAACTCCCAGCCCTCTGTTTGTTTCTTACTTCTTGTATGCGCTGGTGACTGTTGCAGGAGGGGCCGCGTTGTAAACGGTCTTCCATGCCTGGAGGACGTTATCGTGCGTTACAGGCAGTGCGCCGAGAGCCACGAAGTTAGGCAGACCGGCCTTACCAATAACGGCACCCGCAGCCAAACGAGCCTCGGCAACACCCTGGTCGTAAGGGCGCTGGGCACCGAGACCAACAATCAGCTGGTTCTTGGCCAACTGAATCGCAACGTTGGTGCCAAGGTCCTGGGTTGCAATCTTTAGATCATTGCGACCAGCTTCACGAGCTGCAGCCATGATGCCTTCAGCAGGTACATCCCACACACCCCAGATACCGTTTAGGTCTGGATACTTGGTTAGCATTGCGGTTGCGGCTGCCTGGGCGTCGCCGGCGAAGTCTGGGCCGCCGATTCCCTTTTCGGTGACAACCTTGATGCCGGGGTACTGTGCGATGGCTGCCTTGAAGCCCTCGTAGCGTTGCTTGGTTACGAAGAAGTCAGCGTCGTGGTAGATCAGGCCGATCTTGCCCTTGCCGTTTAGCGCCTTTGCAAGCAGGTGAGCCGAAACTTCACCGTTACCCATGTTGTCGGCCGAAACTACCGAAACGTAGTCTTTGCCACCGACCATGCCGGCGGGCACGTTATCCATGAATACCAACTTGATGCCAGCGGCAGAAGCCTTCTTGTAGGCGGCTGCGGTGGCCACTGGGTCGGTTGGAATGGAAACGATGATGTTTGGCTTCAGGGCCATAACGGTCTCGATGTCGGAAACCTGCTGCTCTGGCTTGAAGTTTGCGTCTGTGACGGCAACAACCTTGACGCCAAGACGAGCGAACTCGGCCTTGAGGCCAACAATCTGAGCAGTTGACCAGTCATTACCCGCGTAGTGCATGACGATGGCAGCGGTGTAGTGCCCGGCCTTAACCTTGGCAACTTCTGCGTCTGTAAGAGTGGTGCTGTCGAAGCCCGACGGGGTTTCGCCGTTAGGGCCCTTGCTTAGAACCTTGCCGCTGAGCTCTGCAAGAGCCTTGTCAACCTGGGATGCAACGGCCTTGTCAACGCCAGTGGAGTTTTGCCCGTTGGCACCACTGACCGAACAACCGGTCAACGCCAGCATTACTGCCGCGCCAGCCGCGAGAGTAGCTATCGCTTTCTTCATTGTGAGTCTCCTTATTTGATGGTCTTTATTGCGATGGATGGATGGTGCATTGGTGTGGAATCTCTAGTTAGCAAAAAGTTGCTCTAGATACCTCTTACTGATTTCGGCCGCAGCCTTTGGGTCGCCGGCATAGCTGTCCAGTTCGACCAACAACCAGCTGTCGTAGTTGGCTCGGCGCATCGCAGCGAGCACTGCCTTGAAGTCGATATCGCCTTCACCGAGTGGGGTAAAGCCACCTGATTTGGCATCGAAGTCTTTGAAGTGAACGTGCTTCAGGCGGTCGCCGTAGCGATCGATGGCTGCAGCCGGATCAATGCCGGATGCCAGCAGGTGTGCGGTGTCAGGGCAGAAGCCGATTGAACATGCATCCATGATTTGATGAAAACCATCGAGAGTTTCAGAAATCGTGCCCAGGTGGGGGTGAAAGCTACTTTCCAGACCAAGGTCACGGGCAATGTCTGAAGCCATGTCTAAACCGCGGGCGACCTTTTTGAAGTCATCGGCCTTGGGCCCATCTGGGCGCTTTGCTCCGCCACCGATAACCAGGCGGCTGGCTCCGAAGTTTTTGGCGAGGGTAGCTGCCTTCTTAATCTTGTAAAGCTCATCGTCAAGTATTTCGTCGTAGATGAAATTTGCACCCGTGTAAACCGAAACCAACTGAACACCGGTCTCTTTCAACACCGAAAGCAGTTCATCTGGGGAGTTCTCAAACTCAGCAAGGTTGCCGTCGAAAACTTCGGTTCCCGCATAACCGGCATCGGCGATGTCGCGAATGGCCGCCTTTGTATCGCCGTGAGTCAGATAGAAGAGGTCCTTGATGCTGGTCACGCCACCTGGGTGACCGACGACTCCGCCCCAGGTAATTGTTGAATAACCGAACTTCACTTTTGGTGCCTCCTTGGTGGAAAAAACTCGTTAAGTAGATAATGGCGAGTTTTGTTAGACTTTTGTCGATTTTCGACATCTTGTTATTGATTTGTGACAATCTTCTCTTGAGGAGCGCAACTAGTTATTCGATATGCTTTACGGGTGGCTGAAATAAACATGGTGAATAGCGGGTTCAGTTCGGGGCACCTACTGCAGCTTTTTCGCGATGGCGAACCACACACAAAAGCCGAACTGGCTGAAATCACCGGCCTCGCCAGATCAACCATTTCAATTCGCCTTGACCCACTAATAGAGCTCGGGCTCATTGTGCCTGCCTCGAGTGCAACCTCAACCGGTGGTCGACCATCAGCACGGTTACTCCTCAACGAGTCAGCGTTCTTTGTGGCCGGCGTAGACTTCGGTGCCACCCACGCTGTAGCCAGCATCGCGGATCTCAGTGGCAAGGTGCTGGTTTCAATCGACACCAAACGCCAAATTTCCGATGGTCCCGAGGTTTGCCTTCGCTGGATGATCGAAGAAATCAGGCACCTACTCGGCTCACTTGGCGCAAATGAAAATCGACTTCTTGCAATAGGCATTGGCGTGCCTGGGCCAGTCGAGCATGAAACCGGTAAGCCAGCGAACCCACCAATCATGCCTGGCTGGGACGCCTTCGACATTCCTGCGCGGGTCAATCAAGAGTTGAAAGCCAAAGTGCTAGTCGATAACGACGTGAACGTAATGGCAATTGGCGAACGCCACCTCACCTACCCAGATGTAGACCACCTCATTTTTCTAAAGGCAGCCACCGGCATTGGTTCTGGCATTATTTCTGACGGTCGGTTGCAGCGCGGTGCCCAGGGTACGGCTGGTGACATCGGGCACGTTCGAGTTTCCAGAGGCGACAACATCGCATGCCACTGCGGAAACTTTGGTTGCCTTGAAGCTGTTGCTGGTGCACCCGCAGTGGTTCAAAACGTGAACCTTGCCGGTCTGCCGGTTCGCAACTCCTCTGACCTCATCGATGCGACCAAGCGCGCCAAGACCGAGGCGATCCAAGCGGTGCGTCAAGCTGGGCGCGATATTGGCGAAGTGCTAAGTATCTGCGTGAGCCTTATGAACCCGGAGATTATTGTGATTGGCGGTTCATTGGCCTCGGCCGGTGAGCACCTAATCGCCGGGGTTCGCGAAGTTGTCTATAGCCGATCCATGCCTCTGGCAAGCGAGAACCTCTCGATTGTGCAGAGCAAGGGAGGCAAAGAGGTTGGCATCATTGGTGCCAGCGTAATGGCCATTGACTATGCCCTAGATGCTGCCACCGTCAATCAGCTTGTGCTGGCTAGTCACTGACCTGGCCCCTGGCCTCAGTAACCCAAACCGCGTATCGGTGAATGAAACCCAGCCCCGCTGACTGCGAACCGGGTCAAAGCCAAAGCAACGATGCAATAACCTTCGGGCACGACGGAGATAAATTACGCGTTTTCCTGTTGGTTTAGCATTCTCCACTTGTTTTGCCCCGAACCTTAGCCATTGCCAAGCCCCAAGGACTCACCGGTTGAAAGGCACCAATACACGAACACAATGGTTCACGGGTACTATTCAGCCGTGTTTGGCCAAAGTACCGCCTGGCCGTGATGGTTTCGGCAACAGGAAACTCCATCGCCGCTTATGACTACTTCAGAATGTTTGACTCGTTCAAGCAGGCATACGGTGGCACGTTGTCGCTACAGGACGCATTCCTGAAGTACAACTTTGGCTACCGCTAAGTTGAATGGTTCCTGACGGTTTCACTTCTGCTAGTTGAACTAGTTGCAGTTATGGGACCAGCCCGTGCAGTCCAACGCTCTCTGGTAAAGCGCCTTGTTCCGGCCGCTGCTTTGATGATTGCGCTTGGATTCCCTGGCGACACAAAGATGAACGTCCAGTAAAACTGAGACTGGGCCTCACGGTTTGGTAGGGCCTAGTTTTTTCTGGCTCAAGGGGGTGTTTTTTGAGTGGGAGCTTAGCGGCGAACCCTCTTGGGGCGTGAGAGCCGCTCAGCGCAACAAAAAAGCCCTGCAAAAGCAGGGTTGTATTTGTGCGCTTGGAGCGAGCGCAAAGCATGGTGCGTTAAAAATCTCTGAAGTTATCAGAGATTTAGCAACAGGCTGCGCGAAGGCGAACCCTCTTGGGGCGTGAGAGTTCCTCAGCGCAACAAAAAAGCCCTGCAAAAGCAGGGCTGTATTTGTGCGCTTGGAGGGACTCGAACCCCCAACCTTCTGATCCGTAGTCAGATGCTCTATCCGTTGAGCTACAAGCGCTGGGTTAGCGGCTGCTCCTTAGAGCAACCTCTATAGTTTAGCGAAGTTTCACCAAACTGTCCAACGCCTTTTGGCTGGCTTACTTCTCTACGTAGGCCTTGAGGCGGTTCAGGCCATCGGTGAAGTGCTTGGTCATCATCTTGTCCATGCGCAGCACGCTCACCATGAGCGCCATGAAGAACTTGCGCTCGCCGGTCATGGTCCAGGTCATTTCGGTGCCGTTGCCCAGGCGGGTTAGGCGCCATTCAACCTTTGCGGTTTCTGGGCTGGGTGCCATGAAGTTCATGTCCACCATGATGACGGAGTTGTCGTAAACGCCGCTGAACACCATGCTGCCCTTGCCCAGTTTCTTGGACTCCCAGCTGTAGGTGGCACCCTCGCCGCTGGCCTTCTCGCTCACGGTTGCTACCGTGGCCGGGTCCATTGCCATGAATGGGTTCCACTCGTTGAACTGTTCAGGTCGCTGATTACGCTCCACACCTTGGTGATGGGCGCATCGCTGGCTTGCTTTACTTCAATCTTGTATGGCTTAGGCATGGCTTCACTCTACGCTACGTGGACGCGGGGACGGTTCTTGTGGTTGGGTTCGGCCTGCCTCAGCACCTCGCGGGTGACCACGGCGATTTCGCCGCCACCGGTGATGAGGAACTTGGCCATGTTGCTGATGGGGTTGCCCTCGCTCCACTCAAAGTAGATATCCGGCAGCACGCCGTATTCGTCGCGGATGGCAAGCATGACTGCCGCGATGGCGTTTGGAATGGACGACGACCGCACGCTGAGTGCGCGGTGGCCGTAGCGGAATACACCCCGAACCACCAGGTCTTCGATGAAGTCGGAAGAGTCCGATACCTCTACCTCAAGGAAGAGGGTGTGGCGATTGCTCGGGATGTTGCTGAAGCGGCGCTCGTCTTTGTCTTTGGCGTCGTATTCGCCCTGTCCCTCGCCGTGCGGCTCGTGGGCGATGAGCGAGATACCGTGTTCCTCGATTGCATCGACGGTGAGGAATTTGTGCGCCTCGTCATCGAAGTGAACCGTCTTAGACCGCAGCTGGAATGCCCTGCGCACGCGGCTGAGGATGGATATAAGAAGAATGCCTGCAATAAAGAATGATGCGATTCGCACGCCATCAGGGCGTTCAATGATGTTGGCCACCGTGGTGTAGGCGAACAGCGCGGTAATAATGGCGAAGAAAACCACAAGCCCGTACTGCTTCTTGCGGCGAGCGAGCAGGGTTGCCGCCAGCGATGCCGATGTGATGAGCACCAGCACACCGGTTGCGTAGGCTCCGGCCTGGGCGTCAACGTTGGCCTGGAACTCCCAGGTCACGTAGGTTGCAACGGCGGTGAAAACAAACACCAGCGGCCTGGAGTAGGCGGCCCACTGGGGCGCCATTCCGTAGCGCGGCAGGTACCTTGGCACCAGGTTGAGCAGGCCCGCCATGGCGCTGGCACCGGCAAACCAGAGAATGAGGATGGTGCTGAGGTCGTAGATGGTTCCGAAGACCGGACCTAGATATAGGTGTGCCAGGTAGGCGAGCGCACGACCATTTGCCTGACCACCGGCCTGGAATTCTTGCTGCGGGATCAGCAACGTGGTGATGAAGCTCGTGGTGATGAGGAAGAAGCTCATGATCACGGCAGCGGTGGTTAGAAGCTTCTTGGCTCCGGCGATGCGCTTGGCTGGCCGGCCGTTTTCGTCCAGCTGAGAACCCTTGATCTGCGGCATAACGGCAACGCCGGTTTCGAATCCGGAAAGGCCAAGGGCAAGCTTTGGGAAAACCATCAGGGCAATTCCCACCATGATGAGCGGGTTGCCATGCTGCTGAATGAGGGCGGTCTGCCAGTTGGACACAAGCTCCGGGTGAGCGAACACCTTGGCAAAACCAACTCCCACAACCACCAGGTTGAGCAGAAGGTAGGAGCCAACCAGGGCAACCGCAATTCCGATCGCCTCGCGGAATCCAATAAGGAACACGATTCCTAGAACCACGATTAGCCCGAGCGTGAGTCCCATCTGGCTGAAGTGGCTGCTGGAGAGAATGGGGTTGGACACGGCGTGAGCCGCGGCGTCCGCGGCAGACAGCGTAATGGTGATCATGAAGTCGGTTGCGGCGAAGCCAAGCATCACCAGCACGAAGAGCTTGCCTGCCCACCAGGGAAGGAGGCGCTCGAGCAGCGAGATGGATCCCTCGCCCTTGAAGCTGGCGTTGGCAACTCGGCGATAAACAGGCAGTGCACCCATGAGGGTGAGCACCACCAGCACCAGGGTGGCTAGTGGGGAGAGCAATCCGGCAGCCAGTGCCGCGATGGCCGGCTGGTAACCGAGGGTTGAGAAATAATCAACGCCGGTGAGGCACATCACAGACCACCAGCTGGATTTCTTGGCGGAGTGCTCGTGATCTGCGTCGTCACGCTTCAGAATCCAAGCTGCTAGCTTGCTCTGAGTTTCGGTGTCTGGTTCGTGGATCAGAACCTGGGTGTGGCTAGCTGTGATTGGGTTAGAAACTTCGTCACTGTTTTCGGACTGCAATTTGTGCAACAACCTTTCGGCAAAACCTGAACCCCTGAATGTTACTCCTCTAGCAACAGGGCAAGTAATTCTTCGGGTGTTTCCACCACATGGTCGGCCTGGGCCCATTCATCCGGGCTTCCGTAACCCCACTTCACCAGCGCCACCTCAATACCGTGGTCTCTTGCTCCCTCAATATCGTGGATGCGGTCGCCCACCAGAATCACTCGGTCTAGGTTTGCGCCTTGGACGCGCAGGCCATCGAGGGCGTAGGCAACAACGTCTGTCTTGCTGATGCGGTTATCGGCCCAGTCGGCTGTTCCCAGGAAGTCGAAGGCGTCTAGAAAGCCAAAGTGTTCGCCAACCACCCTCACGCCCATCAGCGCCTTGGATGTTGCCAGGGAATTGGAGCGGCCATCGATGTGGGTCGCGCGAATAACCCCAACCACACCCGGATACTCGGTGGCGTTCAATGCACCGCCCGCGTGGTAGTAGCCGCGGTAGATGCCCAACGCCCGCTCGGTCTGTTCCGGGTTAAAGCCCATCTCCTCGGCGAAGGTGGTTCGAAGCGGCGGTCCAAGGAATGTGCGCATCTGGGCATCGCTGGGCTGGGCCACACCCATTTCGTGGAAGGTCTTGCGGAAGCTGTCGAAAACCCCCGGACCGGAGTCGATTATCGTGCCGTCGAGGTCCCATAGCACCGTGGTGTACTTCATCGGTTTAATGGTAGGCCTGCCAAATGTTAGGTTAGGCACATGAGCATGCAAGGCGGCCCGATGCGCGGGTTCATGAAGGACCCCGACAAACTGAAGGCGGCCATCGCGGAGGCACCAAAGATTCCAAACCTGGTTGGTCGGATCTTCGGTCTCTTCAAGCCGCATCGAAAGGCGCTATCGGTAACCGTTGGGCTGGTCTTGATCAGCGCGGTTCTGACAATCTTCCCGCCGCTTCTGATTCAAGAGGCATTTAACAAGGGCCTGTTCCCGCCAGAGGGTAGGCCAAACTTTGGAATCCTGCTGTCACTGGTTGGAATCATGGTTGGCATCTGGGTGCTAAACGGCTTGCTGGGTGTGGTTCAGACCTACTTCACATCGCGCGTTGGAAACCGCGTGATGGGCGAGCTGCGCGTGAAGCTGTTTGATCACCTGCAGCAGATGGAGCTGGCGTTCTTCACCCGCACCAAGACCGGCGTGATTCAGAGTCGACTCCAGAACGATGTTGGCGGCGTGGCAAACGTGCTCTCCAACACCGTCTCCACCGTTTTGGGAAACACCGTGACGGTGCTGGCTGCGGTTGTTGCCATGATTCTGCTCAACTGGAAGCTCACCATCGTTGCAATGTTTATCCTGCCGCTTATGGTTTTGGCTCAGCGCAAGGTGGGGCAGCTGCGGGCCAAGATTGCCGGCAAGACCCAGGAGTCGCTGAGTCAAATGTCTGCAATCACCCAGGAGGCATTGGGCGTAAGCGGAATCCTGCTGGCCAAGTCCTTCGGCCGCGAACGCAGCGAGGTTGCCCGCTACGCGGAAGAGAACCAGAACCAGATTGGCCTTCAGGTTCGCCAGACCATGAGCGGTCAGGGCTTCTTCGCTCTGGTGCAGATCTTCCTATCCTCGGTTCCCGCCATCATCTACGTTTGCGCCGGCTGGCTGATTCAGAACCACGAACCGCTCTCGGTGGGAACCATCGTGGCCTTCACCACCGCCCAAGCCCGCCTGCTGTTCCCGATGATTGGCATCCTGCAGATTGCGCTTGACCTGCAAACCTCCCAGGCGCTGTTTGCCCGAATCTTCGAGTACCTTGACCTCAAGCCGGCAATCACTGACCCGGCCCAACCGGTCGCGTTCGACAATGGCAACCTTGGAGCGGTGGCCTTCAACGATGTGGTGTTCCGGTATCCGGAGGCCGGCGATGAGACCGAACCAACCCTTCGCGGGGTTTCCTTCGAGGTGAAGCCCGGTCAGTACGCGGCATTCGTCGGGCCATCGGGGGCCGGCAAAACGACGGTTGCCTATCTGCTGCCGAGGTTCTACGACGTGACCGAGGGCTCGGTTACCTTTGCGGGTGCCGATGTGCGTGACCTGCGCCGCGAGGACCTGATCTCCAAGATTGGAATTGTCAACCAGGAGACCTACCTGTTCTATGACACGGTGAAGGCCAACATCGCCTACGCCCGCCCCGATGCCACCGACGCCGAGATTGAGGCTGCAGCGAAGGCCGCCAACATCCACGACACAATCATGAGCTTCCCAGACGGCTACAACACGATGGTTGGTGAGCGTGGCTACCGCCTGAGCGGTGGCGAGAAGCAGCGCGTTGCAATCGCGCGCGTTCTTCTAAAGGATCCGCCGGTGGTGATTCTGGATGAGGCCACCAGCGCAATGGACACCGTGAGCGAGCGCGTGGTGCAGGCCACCCTCGACGCCGCTACAGCCAACCGAACCACCATCGCCATCGCCCACCGTCTCTCCACCGTGGTGAACGCCGATGTGATCTTCGTCATGGACAAGGGGCAGATAGTTCAGCGCGGTACGCACGCGGAACTGCTGGCCACCAAGGGGCTCTACTCCCGCCTGGTGGCCGAGCAGGCCTCGAGGGCCTAGGCCACCTTCTTTGGCAGGCGGCCAACGATGAGAAGCGTCACGACGATGAGCGCAATCCAAACGAGCGATACATTCCAGGTGCCGTAACCGAGCCCCCCGCGTGCCGGCGGAAGCGCCAACCAGTCCGCGAACGAAGCGCCCATCGGACGGGTGAGGGTGTAGGCCCACCAGAATGCCAGGGTTGCCGGCAAAATTCGAGCGGCACCCAGCCCGAGTGGCAAAACGTAACCGATTCCGAATATCAGGGTGCCAATCAGGAACCCGAAGCCCAGCCCCATTGCGAGCCAGTCGCCCGCTGCCGTGCCAAGTGCGAAGGTTGTCATTACAGCCGCCCAGTAGAAGAGCTCGCTTCGGGTTGACGTGATGTCGGCCATCGCCAGGTGGCCATCGATGCGCTTCCACAGCCCAAATACCGCGATGAGGGCGGCGAAGAACAGCAGCGTGCTCACCCAGTAGGGGACACCGAGGATTAAGTGCACTGCGTCGGCCGCCAAGGTTCCGAAGACGCTGACCATAACCACGGCGAACCAATAGCGAGTTGCAGAGTATTTGCCAGCGCGAATCTGCCACACGAGGGAAACAGCCAGCACGATACCCGAAATAGCAACCACGATCACCGGGTTGTATCTGTGATCGAAGAAGTCGGCGAGGGTTTCACCCATTCCCGTGCTGAGGATCTTTAGGATCCAGAACACTAGACCAACCTGCGCCACCTTGGATTTTGTCATTCCCCTAGGTTAGAACCGCATCCCTCAAGGGCGCTTAAGGCAGCCTGCGGCCACCCTGCCTAAGGTGCGCACTGGCCAGGGCCTCGAAGTCTTCATCGCTCAGGTCATCGATGCTCTTGGCGGCACGTTTATCACTGCGGCCCCATCGGATGAAAAGCATCACCAGGATTGGAATGTCCACGCTCTCGGCAATCATCCAGAGCAGGTTGCCCGAGAAGTGCTGGTCAACCATGGGTGTTGGAAACCAGGCCGGCAGGCTGCCGGTTGCCGCGGGCACGTGGTCCAGGATGACGTTGTTGATGCTCAGGAGCACGCCGGGAATGGCGTCTAGCATCAGCTCGGCGAATGCAATCATGAACTCCGCAACAATGAAAATCTCACTGCGATGATGTTCCCGCTCTGTCATAGGCAGCACGATGAGGGTTCCAACCAGTAGCGCCAAAACCGTGATGAGGTTTTGAGCTAGCACGCTCTGGCGCATAGCGCCACCGAGCGGTGTGACAAAGAGCATGAAGAATGCGAGTGCCAGCAGCGGGGCAAAAATGGCGTTGCCCATTAGTTTGACCGGCCAGCTTTTGAGCGCGGATTCCAGGCGGCCCCGGGCCTTCTCGGCGAGCGCCTGCCTAGCCAAATCCACGGGACGCGCGAGCCCCACAAGCAGTGGAATGCCAAACAGCAGCAGCGCGATTCGCGTTGTGAACGCCCAGCGCAGCAGGTATGAATAGGTTCCAAAGAACCCAAGGTTCACCCAAAGGTAACTGGCAACTGCAATCACAAAGGCCAGGCTGCGGCCCGCAGGCCAGCTGGCCCCTGCGCGGGTGGCCTTCAAGACCAGGAGTCCATAGGTGCCGAGAAGCACGGCCGCAGTGGCGAGCGCCAGCCAGTCCATCGAATAGGTGGAGAGAAATTCAACGAGAGTTGGCACTAGTTGATGATACGCGCCATAACTATGGCGATTAACACCAGTTGTGTACAGATTGGGGTGTCTCTCAGAAAAGTAGTTCCCCCATAAGCGAGTCTGTATCAGCACAGCAAAACGCGCGATTGTTTTGCCGGGCTGGAAAGAAAAATCCCCTGGGGGAAACCAGGGGACTTTTTCTTCCACGCTTAGAGGCGTGAACCGTACCCACCCAACCAATCGGGTGGAGATGCATGACGCATCTCTAAGTAAATCACATCTGTTTTGCTTCGGCAACGGTGTGATGCTGGGGTTCGGTTCTCGCACTGGTTCGCGCACTAGTGAGGGGAGGCAGCCATGAGAGTGGTCTGCTTGGAGCTCTTGTTAACCGTGCTCAAGGTGATCATTTTGATTACCGAAGCCTGGTTACTGAAGGGCTAACCGAAACTGGCTGGCCTCGCGTAGTTCGGCGGGGCCAGCCAGCCCAGCGATTAGCTAACCTCGATGATTCCCATCATTCCCAGATCCTCGTGATCCAAAATGTGGCAGTGATAAACCGAGGCACCCGTGTAGTCGTTGAAGTGCACCCGCACCTTTACAGACTTCTTGGTTGGAATGTTGACCACGTCCTGGTAGCGAACGCCAGAAACCGGCTCGCCCGCAACCTCGAGAACCTGCATCGGCCAAACGTGCAGGTGGAAGGGGTGTGCCATCGTTGATTGGTTGACGATTGTCCACTCCTCCACGTGACCGAGCCCAGTTCTGGTGTCAACTCGCGCCATGTCGAAGGCTTGGCCATTGATGGTGAACTTGCCCTCCAGGCCGCTTCCCATCATGGCCATCATATTGTTCATGGATGGCATGTTCAGAACAAACTGTCGCGCTGCCGATACGGGCTTTCCGCGCAGGTCTTCCAGACTTGTTGAGGCATACACGGCAGCCTTGCCCGACTTACCCGCACCCTGGTTGAGTGTGAGCAGCGGATAGTTGGAGTATGTCTTGGCGTTCATTCCCATCATGCCCATGGAATCTGGGTGGGCGACGGTTGTGTACTGAAGTTCAACCTTGGCTGCGGTTGGCTCCACCACAATCTCCAGCCTGTTGCCTGGCGATACGAAGATCTGGTCTGCAGCGATGGGCGTCTCGAGTGAATAACCATCGATGGCCACGACCTTGGCGTTGGCGCCAACCACGCTGAGGTTGAGGTTTCGAGAGACGCAGGCGTTTACCACTCGCCAGAGTTCTGTGACTCCCTGCTTGAAGCTGGCCTGAGGTTGCTCCACTCCGTTCACGAGGATGTGGTCACCCTCGCGACCCATCATTCGGCTCATCATGTTGGCGCCAGCGGGAACACCATTATTTGCAATGCTGATGTCGGAGATGACGAGCACGCGCTCCGTCTCGAAACGCTGGGTGGAGGCGTTCTCCACCACAATCGCTCCGTAGAGACCCGCCCAGGTTTGGTTGGTTACAACGCCGTGGCAGTGCGGGTGGTACCAGAAGGTGCCGGCCGGGTGATTATCCGAAATCTGGTACTCGTACTGGAAGCTGTCTCCCTGCATCACCATAACCATGGGGTTGTCCGAGTTGCCGTTTGGAGAAACATGCAATCCGTGGGTGTGAAGGTTTGTGGTTTCGCCAATCTGGTTGGCGAGTTTCACGCGCACCCTGTCACCGGCCTTGAACCTGAGGGTTGGGCCGGGGACCGACCCGTTGTAGCCGAGAAGGGTTACCGGGTTGCCGCCGATCCTGCTTGAGACCTGGCTGGCTGTGAGGGTGAGATCGAGCAGGCCGTCTTTGCTAACGGCCTCCTGCGGATTCAGCAACGTGTCAGCACTGCTGCCATTCAGAGCTTGGTTTACCGCGAATCCGGTACCTGCGATTGCAGCCGCCGCACCGACGGTGGAGGCCACCACCACGGTTCTCCTGGAGAAAGTCTTCTGGGCCATGATTAGTTCCCCGAAATCTTCTGGAGTTCCGCACTCATCTGCTGGGCCTGTTGCTTCACAGCAAGCAAACACTTGGAGAGGTTGGGGTTGCCATCGGTGGTGAGCGCTGCAATCAGTTCCTGCTGACCCTTTAGGTTTGCGGAGAACAGCTTGTTGAACTGGGTGTCGAAGGCGGCTCCGTTGAGGGACTTCAGTTTCGCGAGTGCTGCATCGGATGCGTAGCCGGTCACTCCCATCGATGCCAGCTGCGCTCCTGCGTCCGCACCGAATGGCGAGGAGCCCGCGGCCGAGAGGTAAACAGCCAGGTTGCTGGTGTGAACGCTGTTCATTCCGTTGACAGACGCCGCGAATGCACGGAGTTTGGTGTTTTGGCTGTGGGAAGCAGCAAGGGCTGCGACATCAATGGCCTGAGCCTGCAGCGGGTAAAGCATCTGCATGAACATGACTTCACCCTCGGAGAATGTGCCGTAGGGGTTGCTTTCTGGAGAGGCGGACGCGCTGCTGTTACCCGACATGCCCGGCATGTGGTCCATGCCGGACATGCCCGACATACCGTCCATGCCATTGTTCGTGGTTGCGGCACAGCCGGATAGCAGAGTTGCTCCGATGACCAATGCGCAGAGAGTGGTGAATTTCTTAGTGTTGTTCTTCAATTTGATTTCCTTAAATAGTTAGCGAGTGCGTTTTAACTACTCAGGGAAAATCAGGTGCGGGAAACGCCTAAGCGGGTTAGGTCAACGCTGGCGAAAGCCGGCGGTGTGAAATTCGGAGGGTCCAGGAGTGAGCGGAACCAGACACTAACCCGGAGTGGGCGCACCTTCTGCAGCCAGATAAAGATAACCAAACCTGCGATGGCAGCAGCAACCGGGATGCCAAACACCTGCTCAGCGTTTTCACTCATGCCAAGCATGTGGCTTCCGGCTGAGTGTGGTGAATCCATGACAACTGGCGCAACCCATTGGGTGAGACCCTCGATGTGCATGGAGTGATGGTGCATCGTGGTCATGGAGTGATCAGAGTCTGCAGCCATAACCGAGGCGCAGGTTGCATGAATGAGTGGGGCAAGGCAAACCAGAAGGGCCGCAATAAGGGCGCCCATCAAGCGTGTTGCCAGACTTCTAGTCACAGAAGAATTATAGGTTTCGAAGCTGAGAGAGGGCAGAGAGATTTTCCCTAGCCCAGCCGGTGCCTAGCCTCGATGGCCTGGCCCCAGTAGGTGGCGCCCACAATCATCGCGGCACCGATTATGCCTAAGATGCCAATGGCTTCGCCGCCAACCAGCGTGGCTAGGAACGTTGCCCAGACTGGCTCTGTTCCAAGCAGCAGACTGGTGCGCGATGCCGAGGTGTGCTTCACGGCCCAGTTCATTCCAATGAAAGCGAACGAGGTGCAGAGAACCGACAGGAAAAGCATCAGCGCCCAGTCAAGCGGCGAGTAGCCTCGGGCGGTTGACGCTATTTCTCCGAAGCCAAACACGGTCATGATTAGCGCCGAGGTTGAGACCATGATGGTGGTTAGGTTCACCGGCGAAAGCGAGCGACCATTCGAGACCTGCCCGAGAACCACGAAGTGCACGGTGCGAATGAGCACGGCTATGAGCATGAAGAGGTCACCGATGTTCGGCTGCACCAAGCCGTTGCCCGTGATGAGAAGAGCAAGACCAATCACGGCCAACACTGTTGCCACAAAGAATCTGGGCGGAAGCCAGTTCTTGTTCCAGGAGCTCTCGAGGATGGGAACCGTGATGATGGCCAACGCGATGATGAGGCCTCCGTTGGTGGCCGAGGTGTAGTGCACGCTCAGGGCCTCGAGGTTGAGGACAACGGTTTGGCTCACGCCAAAGATGGCGCCGAACGTAAGTTCTAGTTTTGTGATTCGCTGCCTGCGGATGGCCCAGTAGATCCAGAGCGCAGCCGCCGCAAGAACGAAGCGGATTGCCATCATCCCTGGGATTGAACCCGCGTTTCCAAGAACCTTGACCGCCAAATAGGTGGCTCCCCAAAATGCCGCAACGAGAATCAGCATGAAATCTCCCGCGCCAAATCGGGCGGTTGAGGTTTTGGTCATGTGGCAAGCCTATAGGGCGGTTGCTTGCCCGGCTGCCACTAGTCTGGAGCCATGGGGGTCAAGAAGTTTCTGAAGGCTGGGTTCGCGGCAGCGCTGGTAACCGCGGCCCTGAGTGGCTGTTCTAGCGTGCACGAACCCCAAAATCTCGGCCCAGTTACCCGAACAAACAATCCGCAGATCTTGGCTGAACTGGCCTACGCGAAGGCGCACTACAAGAACCCGAATACGGCGGAGTTTGGCAACCTCGGCGGTACAGACTGCGTGAACTTCACGAGCCAGACGCTGCTGGCACGGGGTTGGAAAATGACAACCGAGTGGTCTCACAGCAACCAGGGCGACCCATATACGCGAGCGTGGATTTCGTCCACGGCATTCCACGACTACCTGAAGGCCCACCCGCAACTTGGTGCGGAGTTGGATTGGAACCAGCGGTCGCGGGTTTCCGTGGGGGATGTGGTTCAGTTCGATTGGGACGCATCAGGGGATCGCGACCACACCGGCATCATCAGTGGCATCGCCACCATCGATGGAAAGCGCACACTGCTGGTGGCGTCACACAGCCCAGCGGCCTATGACTGGCCAATCACCGATGTGCTTGCTGAACACGGCCACCAGACCAAGGTCTATTTCTGGCACCTCAGGTAAAAGCCGCACCTACTGGCGGTTTAGGGTGCGGGCAAACCCGCCGAGCGCGAACCTAAAAAGCACCCAGGCAACGGGTGTGAGGAATGGCTTGGCAATGGTCGTAAGCGCAGCGGATTTGAGGCTCACGGTTTCGAACCAAACCAAAGTGGTGCCGCCTTGGTTTGCCTTTAGATCGAATCCTGCCTCGCCAAACAAGACAGGCCCAACCTTTTCAACCCTTGCGGAAGCAAACTCCCCCGAGGGTGGCATCGATACCGTGACCCTCATGCGGTCTACGAGTTCGATTGGTCCAGCCTTGCTGACACCCACGAACTCGGTTCCCACGCCACCGGTTTCCTTGGTGACGGTCACAACGGTCTGTGGAATCCACTTACTGTTGGCTGCCCAGTCCGTGAGTTCGCTCCACACCACATCGATGGGCTGAGGCAGCTGTAGGGTTAGGCGGATTGTGATCATGGCTGTTTCATGCTAACTGGCGGAAGCCTCTGAGGGATTGCCTGCCCGAAAACAATCAGCTCTGGATGAGCTTGTCTGCCTTATCGAGTGACCTTGACGGTGAACGAGGCGTTGAACGGATAGTAGGAGCCGGTGACTCCGGGTGCGCTTGCGGTGATAACGCATGAACCGGCCTTTTTGCCCGTGAGCTTTCCCTTCGGATATCCCTTGGATGCCTTGCTGGTTACCGTGCAAATTTTTGGAGTTTGGCTTGTCCAGGTGACAGCCTGACCAGACGACACGGATGGTAGTGCGGTGGCTTTACCCACCTTGAGCTTGGAGGCAACGCGGCTGTTGAGCACAGTTCCCTGCGTCAAATCAACGTGGCTCAGCGTGAGGTGGCTGGCGGTAATGAGAGTCGAACCCAGCATTGGGGTTGGCGTCAAGTGAAGGTCGTAGTATCCGGCGGGGTACTCGCTCACGGTGAGAGCGATAGCGCCAGAAGTTCCCACTGCTGCATCGATGCTGGTCTTTAGCTGGCTAGCCACGTCCAAGTTGGGGTCTAGGTTCCAACCGCACGCGGGGTCCAGGAAGAGCTCTTTCGGAACCGTTAGGTCCACAACGTCGGTGGGGCTAAGTTGCGCAGGAAGGTCTAGTCCCAAAGTTCCGTCGGTGAAACCACCGGAGAGCGAGTACAGCATCTTTGGGCTGTTGCTAAACATGAAGATGCTGCGGTCAGCGGCGGTAATGTCATCCAGGCACTTACCCTGCGGGACTAGCGATGATGCCACGGCCGAGTCCACCATCACAAGACTGAAACCGTTGGTGGTGGATGCCGTTCCCGAGATTTGTCCCGTGCTGATGGTGGTTGCGGCGGCGCTTATAACCGTGGTTGTGCTAGTTCCGCGGACCATTGCCCTCTCACCTACCCCAACGGATGCAAGTGGCATAGCTCGTCCAGTAATGGTGATTTCAAAGCCCATGCCCTTCGGCAGGCCGCTGGCGTCTACAGCTAGAACCTCTACCCCCGAGGAACCCAGGTAAAGCAGCTGGAAGGTGCCCCCAGCATCGGTATAGTAGGTGGCTATGGTTAGGCCCGAGTTGGGTTCGGTTGTAACGCCGAGCACGTGTGCGTAGCCCTGGTCCGTGTGGATGCTGGCGATGCAGTGCTGCGTCTGAGTCACGGTGCCTGCGCTAGATACGTCGTTTGCGCAGTAGCCCATATCCGCGCGGGCCGCGGGAGGGCCAACGAGGACCACCGCGAGACTGGTTGCGATTGTGATAACCGCCGCCGTGAACGCGCGGAACTTACGGTTTGTTGCTAGTTCCACGATTGTGGCCCCCATCTAATCAATACAGCTTCACTCTGTCTATCACTGATTGACACAAAGGGCAACAATGCTAAAACCCCATCATGGATGGGGGTTCGAGCCGCTTGTGCGGAGACCGGTAACACTCTCGGCGAGGCAAAAGAAAAAAGCCAGCGAATGGCTGGCTTTATCTTTTGCGGAGACGAGAGGATTTGAACCTCCGAAGGATTTTTAGTCCTTACCTCATTAGCAGTGAGGCGCACTCGACCGGGCTATGCGACGTCTCCTTGGTGCCTTACAAGTTTAGCGGTTGTTTTTTGACCGCGCCAAACCTAGATAGTGCTGGCGCTGGGCTTCGGGCAGCTTTTCTATCGCATAGCGCAGCATGGTGCGCGGCATGGTGTCGGCGGTGTGGTCGAGGTAGTCGCGGAGCACATCGGTCTCCACGTTGCCTACTTCGCGCAGCATCCAGCCAACCGCCTTGTGGATCAGGTCGTGTG
>JBJTNC010000090.1:0-7283 GCA_046073865.1 Micrococcales bacterium
TCTACCTGACGGAAAGTTGCTCCCAGTAGAACGCTGGGGTCTTCCTTACGCAAGTCAGAAGCAAAAATGGCGTCGACGGCTCGCTTTCGAGCCTTTGTGCGGGCGCTCAAGGTTTACAAACGACCGAGGTAGTCACCGGTGCGGGTGTCTACCTTGACCTTGGTGCCCTGCTCAACGAACAGTGGAACCTGAATCTGGCGGCCGGTCTCCAGGGTTGCTGGCTTGGTGCCACCGGTCGAGCGGTCGCCCTGCAGGCCAGGCTCGGTGTAGGTGATCTCCAAAACGACGCTGGCTGGAAGCTCAACGTACAGGGCCTCGCCCTCGTTCAGTGCGACAACCGCGTTCTGGTCCTCCAGCAGGAAGTCAGCTGCTTCACCAACTGTGGCTGCGCCCAGAGTCATCTGGTCGTAGGTGTCGAGGTCCATGAACACGAAGCCCTCGCCATCGTTGTAGAGGAACTGCATCTCGCGCTTGTCAACCGATGCGGTCTCAACCTTGACGCCGGCGTTGAAAGTCTTGTCAACAACCTTGCCCGACATAACGTTCTTGAGCTTGGTGCGCACGAATGCCGGGCCCTTGCCAGGCTTTACGTGCTGGAACTCCACAACGGTCCAGAGCTGACCGTCGATGTTGAGGACCATACCGTTCTTGAGGTCGTTTGAAGTTGCCATGGTGGAACCACTCATTTCGTTGCTGTTTGCCGCCGAAGGTATCGGGGCATAAAAAATCCGGCGTGAGTCGCCGAAAAACTTCTTCTAGTTTAGCGGGCGAGCTGGCTGATTGCCAGAAGGTAGCTGTCAACGCCGAAACCCGCGATGACTCCGGTGGCAACGCCGCTGATAACGCTCTTGTGGCGGAATTCCTCGCGTGTGTGCGGGTTGCTTAGGTGAACCTCGATGAGGCGCTGCCCACCCTTGGTCACCAGAGCAGCTGCATCGCGAACCGCGTAGGAGTAGTGAGTGAAAGCCGCGGGGTTGAGGACCACGTCCGCTCCCCTGTCAACCGCCTCGTGCAGCCAGTGGATGAGTTCGGCCTCGCTGTCGGTCTGGCGCACCTCTGGGATTAGCCCAAGGCTGTGCGCGCGCTCCTTGCATTCGGCAACCAGCGTCTCGTAGCTTGCGGTGCCGTAGATGTCAGGTTCACGCGAGCCGAGACGACCAAGGTTTGGACCACTGAGAACAAAGATGAGCGACATGGCTTTAGGTTACTCGCAAATCTCCATGTACGCGGCGTGCAGCATCTCCGGTGTTGGCGCGGCCATGATGGTTGGCTTGCCGATGGCGTCCAGCACCACGAAGCGCAGGGTTCCCGCGCGCGATTTCTTGTCACGCTGCATGGTTGATGCCAGCTGTTCCCAGCGGTCGGCTCGGTAGCTAACTGGAAGACCGAGCAGCGTGAGTATGCTGCGATGACGGTCTACGTCCTTATCGCTCAACCGTCCGGCCAGGCGGGCGAGTTCCGCTACAAAGACCATGCCGATCGCGATGGCCGCTCCGTGGCGCCACTTGTACTGCTCGGCGTGTTCGATGGCGTGACCGAGCGTGTGACCGTAGTTGAGAATCTCGCGCAGGCCGGCTTCCTTGAAGTCGGAGCCAACCACGCGGGCCTTGATTGCCACGCTGCGCTCCACAAGTTCGCGGAACTCATCGCTGGAAGGGTCCGTCGCCTTTGCCACGTCTGCCTCGATGATGTCGAGGATGCGCTCGTCGTCGATGAAGCCGTACTTGACCACCTCGCCGAAGCTGGCGATGATCTCGTTCTTGGAGAGGCTGGCAAGGGTATCGAGATCGCAGATCACCGCGGCCGGCGCATAGAAGGCACCAACCAGGTTCTTGCCCTCCTGGGTGTTGATACCGGTCTTGCCACCGATGGCGGCATCTACCATTCCAAGCAGGGTGGTTGGAACCTGGATGAGTTTGACGCCACGCAGCCACGTGGCGGCCACGAATCCAGCTAGGTCGGTGGTAGAGCCTCCGCCAAAGCCAACGATGGCATCGGTGCGGGTGAAGTCGGCTCGCCCCAGAATGCCCCAGCAGAACGCCGCAACCTCAACGCGCTTCGCGTCCTCGCTGTTTGGCACACCCGCCAGCAACACCTCGTAGCCCCTGGCCACCAGGTTTTCGCGCAGGGCTTCGGCACTAACGGAGAGGGCCTCCGGGTGGATTACCAGCACCTTCTGCACCGTGTTTCCCAGGCTGTTGCCAACCTCATCTAGCAGTTGGCGCCCGATCAGCACATCGTAGGGGGCGTCGCCGGATACGGTGATTCGAGTGGTCTGGGTCATTGGATTCCAAGTCTCTCTTTGATCTCGGTGACAGTTGCCGCGAGGCTCTTGCCGGAGGTATCGATGGTCAGGTCTGACGCTTCTTCGTATACGGGCTTGCGCTCTTCGTAGATGCGAATCCAGTCATCGAAGCCATTCTTGACCAGCGGCCGCTTGCCGCCGACGAGTCTGGCCCGAATGTGGCGGCCATCGGTTGACAGGTAGATCACGATGCTCTTCTCGGCAAGCCTCTCACGGGTAAGTTTGCTGAGCACCGCTCCCCCGCCGGTGGCAACAACGGCGGGCCTGGATATCGCCTCGGCCACAGCGTCTTCCTCGTAGCCGCGGAAGACGGCCTCGCCGCTGGTTTCGAAGATCTTGGAGATTTCGCCGTGTTTACTCACGACGAGGCTATCCGTGTCGATGAACTCTCGCTTGAGTGCCCGCGCCAGCTTCTTACCCACCGTGGTCTTGCCAACGCCCATCGGCCCGATCAGAACCAGGGTGGTTTCGTCGGTGAAGGCGCGCATTTAGGCGTCGAATGAAACGAGGGTCTCGGGGATTGAAGCCAGGTACGCCTCGAGGTTGCGCTTGGTCTCGGCAACGGAGTCGCCTCCAAACTTCTCCAGAACTGAGTTTGCCAGCACGAGAGCCACCATGGCCTCTGCCACAACGCCGGCGGCCGGAACGGCGCAGACGTCGCTGCGCTGGTGGTGAGCCTTGGCTGCCTCTCCGGTGGCTACATCGATGGTGGACAGCGCGCGAGGAATGGTTGAGATTGGCTTCATGGCGGCGCGAACGCGGAGAATCTCGCCGTTCGACATTCCGCCCTCGATTCCGCCGGCACGATCGCTCAGGCGACGAACGATTCCGTTTGAGTCGCGCTCAATCTCATCGTGGGCCACCGAGCCGCGGCGACGCGCGGTCTCGAAGCCGTCGCCAACCTCTACGCCCTTGATGGCCTGGATGCCCATGAGCGCGCCCGCGAGCTGAGAGTCTAGGCGGCGGTCCCAGTGGACATAGGTGCCGAGGCCAGGAGGCAGGTTGTAGACGAGGGTCTCAACGACGCCGCCAAGGGTGTCGCCATCCGCGTGCGCGGCGTCTACTTCGGCAACCATGGCGTCCGACACCTGCTTGTTGAAGCAGCGAACCGGGTCGGAGTCTAGGTACTCGAGATCGGCCGGGGTTGGCAGCTCTGTATCGCGTCCGGCGTCAACCGAACCGATTCCAACAGTGTGGGTTACCAGCTGGATGCCCAACTGGTTCAGGAATTTTGCTGCAACGGCGCCGAGTGCAACGCGGGCGGCGGTCTCTCGTGCGCTCGCGCGCTCCAGGACTGGCCTGGAGTCGAGGAAGCCGTACTTCTGCATACCTGTGAAGTCCGCGTGTCCGGGGCGTGGGCGGGTTAGAGCCGCCGCACGAGCACCGGTCATGGCCTCCTCGGAAACAGGGTCGGCAGACATGACATCCTGCCACTTGGGCCACTCGGTGTTGGCCACGCAGATGGCAACCGGTCCGCCCTGGGTGAATCCGTGACGAACGCCGCCGGAAAGCGTGACCTCGTCCTGTTCAAACTTCATGCGCGCACCGCGGCCGTAGCCAAGGCGGCGTCGAGCAAGCGCGTCCTGCACCTCTGCGGTGGTGATTGGAACTCCGGCAGGCATGCCCTCGAGCACGGCGACTAGTTCTGGGCCGTGCGATTCTCCGGCAGTGATCCAACGTAACATGACACCAATTTTAGTCCAGCGAGTGACGCATGGCCTCGACTACGGCCACCTCGTTTGGCAGCGCAATGGTTGGGTCTCCGTGTTGGAAGATTCGAATCTGCGCCACGGCCTGCCACAGCAGCATCTCGAGACCACTGATGATCGGGCGTCCCCGATCGAACCAAACCGATGCGATGTTGCTCGGCCAAGGCTGGTACGCAACGTCCAGGATTGCGCCAACCGGCTTGAAACTCTTCTTGCTGCTGAGCAGCGACGCGGTATCGTTCATCGCGCCGGCGGGGAGCGTACTTATCACCAGGTCTGCCTTAGCCGCACTGCGAGCGAAGTTCCCGACCTTCTTGGCGGCTAGCCCGAGCGATTTTGCGAATTCAATCAGTTCGTCTCGGGTTTCCTTATTCCTCGCGAAAACCTGTACCTGGGCGTTGGGGGCAAGTTGCTTTACCGCTGCAACCGCGCTGGTTGCTGTTGCGCCGGAACCTACAACCAGAACAGTCTTGAGGTCTGCCAAACCCGCCTGGTGCACGGCCTGCACGAGCCCAAATACGTCCGTGTTGAAGCCTGCCCAGCCACCATCGATGCGCACCAGGGTGTTCACCGCGCCGGTTGCCTCGGCCGCCTTGTCCAGAGTTCTGGCAATCTTTGCCGCTTCTTCCTTGAGCGGCATGGTCAGGCTCAGTCCAAGCCACTCCTCGCCAAGGCCGTCTACAAATGGGCGGAGCCCGCCCTTACCAACCAGATTGCGTTCGTAGTCCCAGTCGAGGCCAAGCACTCTGTAGGCGGCGGCGTGGATGAGTGGGCTCTTGGAGTGCTCGATGGGTGAACCGAGTACCGAGAGTTTGCGTTGCATTAGTTTCCGTTCCAACCTGGGTTGGCCTGAATCCAGGCCTGGAATTTCTTTACCGCCGCCTCGTGTTCAGCAATCGTGGTGCTGAACACGGTCTCGCCGGTCTTCAGGTTTATTGCGCAGAAGTAAAGCCAGGAACCCGTCGCAGGGTGCAGCGCAGCATCGATGGCAAGGCTGCCCGCCCCGCCAATCGGGCCGATCGGGAGACCCTTGTGGACGTAGGTGTTGTAGCCGTTGGGGTCAGCCCGCTCCGCATCGGTGGTGGTCACCGTGGTTCCGCCTGAACCGTAGCTCACCGTTGCGTCCGACTGCAGCGGCATACCGATGGCGATGCGGTTTTGGAACACGCGGGAAACCTTGTAGAAGTCTGGGGTCTGGCGGGCTTCCTTTTGAATGATGGAGGCCAGGGTCAGCACCTTGTGGCGATCAGCCGTGGCAACCCCGTAGTGGTCAAGCTCCTGGAAGGTGCGGTCAACCATCTGCTTCAGGATGTCCTTGGCGCTCAGCCCAGGATCAAACGAGTAGGTAGCCGGGAACAGGTAACCCTCGGCGCTGGGCTCGCTGGCGGGAACACCAAGTGCGGCCAGGTCCGAGGCAGCGGAGGTGAAATCGGACAGTGGCTTACCGGTTGCGGTGGCGAGCTGCTTCAAAACCGTGCCGATTCTGAGGCCCTCCTTGATGGTGACCCTCGTCACAATCAGAGAATTTGGATCGCGGATTGCATCGATGGCGCCCTGTGAGGACATCTGTAGCTTCAGCTGGTAGCTGCCGGGGTAGAAAACCACGTTCTCCGAGACGATCAGCCGGTAGAAGATATCGGCGTTCTTGACTACGCCGAGTTTCTGAAGGTCCGATGCAACAGCCAGACCAGACTCCCCCGAGTTGATGACCAAGGTTACCGAACCAGTGCCGGGACCCGCATAGTCGCGACCCAGAACCTGGTCGTAGATGCTGTGCAGGCGTCCGCGGTTTGCATAGCCGGCCACGCCGAGCCCGGCCACCAGCAGAAGCACCACAACAACGGCGATTCTGCGGCGCAGGTACTTGCGTTCAGTCATCGGGTTCTCCTAAATGCTGTCAGGGTCTAAGGGGCGCTGGTGCTGCGCCAACGCGGTTCCTGGCTGGCTTCCGGTAGCCTTCTCGCCGGAGAGTGCCTGCTCCAAGATAATCGCCGCCGCCTCCTGGTCGATGATGGAACGCGAATTCTTTGAATTCTTTCCGGCAATTCGCAGGTTGGCCGCGGCGCTTACGGTGGTCAGCCGCTCATCGACGAGACGGATCTCGAAGTCAACGGCATCTGCGATAGCGAATGCAATCAGCAGCGCGTCATCGGTGGATGGCGTTGGAGATCCCGAAAGTGAAAGTGGCAGGCCCACGTAACCCTCGAGGAACACGAAGTCATCGATGGCCGAGCTAATCGCCTGCGCGGTCTCCACCGCTGTGGCCCTGCGTTGAACCGTTTCGAAGGGTGTAGCAAGGATGCCGTCTTGATCGCTGATGGCCAGGCCAACGCGAGCTTTGCCCACGTCAACCGCTAGACGGCGACCCTTGCGCATGGCGACTAGAGCGCGGCCTTCACGGCGGCGATTGCGTCACCGATCTTGCCGGCGTCCGAGCCACCACCCTGAGCGATGTCGTCCTTGCCGCCGCCGCCGCCGCCGAGCACAGCCGAGGCTGCGCGAACTAGCGCGCCTGCCTTGGCTCCCGCGGCCTGAGCGGCCTTAGAAGCGGCGACAACGACCATTGGCTTGTCGGCAATCACGCCGAAGATTGCGGCTACACCCGCGGTTTCACCGAAGCTGTCACGAACCTGGGTAGCGAGGGCGCGGAGGTCATCAACGCTCTGTGCCTCACCGATGCTCTCGGCAACGAGACGGTGCGCACCAACCGTGCTGGCTGCGGCTACCATCGCCGGAACCCGGGCGGAAAGCTCCGCGGCCTGGTAGCGGGCGAGGTTGCGCTGAGCAACCTTCAGGTCCTCTAGGGTCTGCGCCAGGCGCTCCTCCAGTGCTCCCTTTGGTGCCTTGGTTAGGTCGTAGAGACGGTTGACCAACGCTCGCTCGGTTGCAAATGCGCGGAATGCGTCCATGCCAACCAGTGCCTCGAGGCGTCGGCTACCACTACCCACCGAGGACTCGTTGATGATGGACACGAGGCCAATCTGCGATGAGCGAGAAACGTGTGTTCCTCCGCAGAGCTCGCGGCTCCAAGGGCCGCCAACCTGAATCACGCGGACCTCTTCGTCGTAGGTCTCGCCGAAGAGAGCAACGGCTCCCCACTCGCGGGCATCCGGCAGGCTCATGAACTGAGCGCTAACGGCGAGGTCCGAGGCGTCTCCACCGTCTGCGCCATATCCGCTCCCTCCTGTGTCCGCTCAGGCCGAAATCCGCCTTTTGAGGGCACCCCTGGCCAGCCGTGTAATGTACACCGTAACCCCGAGCGTTGCTAA
>JBJTNC010000091.1:0-8174 GCA_046073865.1 Micrococcales bacterium
CTCGTGGGGCAGAGTCTCCCACGATGGCAGGTCGAGGACCTCGGCCGTGGGGTCCATGGCTCGCAGGGCGGCGGCTGTGTCCTCGGCCTCGCGACCGGTTGCAACCACGATGAACTGAACCCGACCGCGCTTGGCTCCCGCCCTCAGCTCGGCGATGGCCGCCGCAACCGCGGGGTGCGCGCCTAGCTGGGCGATTAGGTCGAGTCGCTTGAGGTTTTTGTTGATGCCCGCCTGCACTTTTGCAAACGGGTAGGAGTCCGCCAGACGCGACGACAGGCTCGTCAAGGCCGCATGCGGGGCGGTATTCACGTTCTCAATTCTAGGCTGGTTAAACCAGCCAAACTACCTTTTGCTACTCGCCGGCAACCGTGCGGTTGGGCCAGAAGAAGCGCTTGCCAGCCAGGAATGCGAGCGCTGGGACAATAACGGTACGAACCAGCAGCGTGTCCAGCAGAACACCGATGCACACGATCACACCGATCTGGGCCAGGGCAACCAGCGGAAGAACTCCCAGCACTGCGAACACAGCGGCCAGCAGGATTCCAGCGCCGGTGATGACGCCACCTGTGGCAGACACTGCCGTGATCATTCCGCGGCGAACGCCCAGCTTCTCGGCCTCCTCCTTGGCTCTGGTGACCAGGAAGATGTTGTAGTCAACACCCAGGGCAACCAGGAACAGGAAGCTGTAGAGGAACACGCTGAGGTCCAGCCCCTTGAAGTGCAGCAGGTTCACGAAGATCTGCCAGCCCGCGCCCATCGATGCGAAGAACGAAGCAACCACGGTCACGAGAAGCAGAACCGGGGCAACCAGCGAGCGAAGCAGGAGAATGAGCACAACAAAGACCAGCAGCAGGATGAGCGGGATTACAACGGCCTCATCGTGGGCGTAGGCCTGCTTCACCTCCTGCGACTGGGCATCCAGACCGCCAACCAGGGCGCCCGCACCGGACACTGCGTGAACGGCGGCGCGAAGCCTGTCCAGCGTCGCCTCGGAAGCCGCGGTGCCGCTGGCTGCATCGAGGACCACGTTCACCTTGCTGTAGCTGGCGTTACCGGGTTCGATTGTGGCACCGGCAACTCCGTCAACGGCAGCTGCCGCATCCTGAACCTGCATCACCTTGTCGGTTTTGGCAACAACGATTGTGGGCGTGCTCTCGCCAGCCGGGAAGGTCTTGGCCAGAACCACCTGGCCGGTCACGGCCTCGGGGCTCTTCAGGAAGCGGTCTGTTGCCGAGAGCCCAATCTTGATGTTGGTGGCGCCTAGGGCCAGCACTACTAGCACTAGCGCGCCAACGACCGAAACCACGGCGGGGCGCTTGCTAACACCGGTGGAAAGCTTGTTCCAGAAACCCGCCTGAGCCTTGTTTGCTCCGCCGAACTTGGGAACCAGAGGCCAGAAGATGAAGCGGCCGAAGGAAACCAGCGCTGCGGGCAGCAGGGTGAGCGCGCAGATCATGGCAATGACAACTCCGGTGGCGCACACGATTCCGAGTGAGCGGTTGCCTTCCAACTGCGCGAAGGACAGACTGAGCAACGCAAGCGTTACGGTGGAACCGCTGGCGATGATTGCGGGGCCCGCCTCGCGAACCGCCTTGCGCATTGCTTCGCGACGGTTCTCGTTTAGCAGCAGCTCCTCGCGGTAGCGCGAGATTAGAAGCAGTGCGTAGTTTGTGCCGGCACCGAACACCAGCACGCTGAGGATTCCGGTCACGGATGCATCGGGGGTGATTCCCAGCAGGCCGGCTACGCGCGGTGCCAGCTGGCCCGACATTCCATCGGCCAGACCAACCACAATCAGCGGCACCAGCCAGAGGATTGGGCTGCGGTAGGTAATGAGAAGCAGCAGGGCCACAACGGCAACCGTCACCAGCAGCAGCTTGAAGTCGGCCCCCTTAAAGACTCCGGCGATGTCGGCCTGGAAGCCCTCGGGTCCGGTCACATAGGCGGTGATGCCGGCCGGCAGGTCTACTTTGTCGAGCTCGCGCACCTTTGCAACGCGGTCAACGATATCAACCGTGGCGGTCTTCTTCGCCACCGGAATGGTGACCAGCGCAACCTTGCCGTTCTTGGAGATTGTGGCTGGCGGAACGAATGGCTTGCCGCCAACGGTCAGGTTGGTGAACTGGGTGTAGCGCTCGTTCACTCCACCGGTTGGCATCTTGGCAATTGGATCAAACTTGCCCTGCAGCCATACTTTCTGGGCATCGGTGAAGGGAGTTTCAGTGGCATAAACCACCAGGATGGCGGAGGAGTCGGCACCCGGCAGAGTGGCCAAAAGTTTGTCCGCCTGAACCGACTCCGCGGTTGAGGGCAGACCCACCCCCGGGTTGGTTGAGGCGGTCTCAGCCTTCAACGGACCAAAAACCAGTCCGGCAGCAATGAATCCTAGGAAAAGCGTTACCCAAGCGGTCTTGCCGCCGGTTATGAACTTGATCATGTGACTCTCCGTTGCGCCTCGGGGTGCGTAAGAAAACCTAACAGGGCAAGAGGTTCAGGTTATTCCCAACAATGCGGAAATCGGCTAGCCTAGCCTCGTTGGATGATTCGGGGGAATCGTCCGCGGCCTTCTAAGGCTGCAAAGAATCTTTCGGGGGGAAGATTATGTTTCGAAACAGGCTAAAAGAGAGTTTTTGGCTACCCAAAAAGTTGCTGCCTGCGCACTATTTCGTTGGGGCTATTGCCCTCGTGGTGCTGGCGTCGCTGCTGGCTGGAATCTACGAGACAGTGGTCACAGCAGTGCGGCGAGTTTAGAAACTATTTGCCGTGAAACTTCTGCTGCGCGGCCTGCACGCCATCGGTTATTATGGCCTCAACCGCATCCGCTGCAATCTCAATGGTCACGGCAACCTCGGTTCGTTCGCCCGCGGGAAAGTCCTTGAGCACAAAGTCGGCAGTGGGCATCTGTCCGGGTGGGCGACCAATGCCAATCCGGATGCGGTTGAAGTCTGGGCCACCGCAGGCCGCGATGATGTCACGCAGGCCGTTGTGTCCGGCGTGGCCGCCGCCAACCTTGATGCGCACGTCGTGCTGCGGAATGTCGAGCTCGTCGTGGAGCACGATGGTGTGGGCGAGGTCGACTCCGTAAAACTTCATCAGCGCCGAAACCGGACGCCCGGATGTGTTCATGTAGCCGGTGCTCTTAGCCAAAATCAGCTTGGCACCGCCGAAACCCAGGCGACCCTCGGCAACCACGGCACCAGCCTTGTGGCTCTTCCAGCTGGCGCCAATTCGCTTGGCTAAAACATCAACCGCCATCTGGCCGATGTTGTGCCGGTTAAACGCGTAGCCGGGCCCGGGGTTACCGAGCCCGACTACGAGAAAGATGTTGTCGGTCACGAGACCAGACTACTGACCTGCTACCTCGTCGGCGTGGCCTGCTGCGGTTGCAACAACCGAAGCGATCAGCTCGTCTGCCTTGAGGTCCATGGTTACGCCCTTTGGAAGGACAACGTCCTTGGCCAGAACGTGGTGGCCAGCGGCCTCCTTGTTGAAGTGGATCTCAACGAACTCTGGAACGTGGGTTGCCTCTGCGGTCAGCTTCACGGTCTTGTGCTCCAGGTCGATGGTGGTGCCGCTCTGGCTCTCGCCAACGATGTGCACTGCAACCTCAACGTGAACCTGCTCGCCAGCGCGAACCTCGACGAGGTCGATGTGCTCGATGATCTGGGTGATTGGGTCCTTCGAAACCGACTTAACCAGAACCAGCTCGGACTTGCCGTCGAGGGTCAGCTCGATCAGTGCGTTCTTGTTACGCAGGATCAGGCGGGTCTCGTGTGCTGGAAGGGTAACGTGGCGGGTCTCGCTCTTGTGACCATAGATAACGGCTGGGGTGCGACCAGCGGCGCGGGCCTGGCGTGCAGCACCCTTACCGAACTTGGTGCGGAACTCGCCGACAAGCTTGAACTCAGACATGATGTCTCCTTTATTTTGAAAGTGATACGGCAGGGGCCTCAAATGAAAAAGCCACCCAACGAATGGATGGCTTTGAGAGCGACCCCGTCGATAACGGCTTTGATTTCTCGCAGCCCTCGCCGTTGTTACTTCTATTCTAGGCTTAACCGGTGGAATCCCTCAACCTCAGTTACCCAGCCGGCCTGCCGGTTAGTGAGCGCAGGGAGGAGATCCTCGAGGCGATCCGCCAAAATCAGGTGGTGGTCATCGCCGGTGCCACGGGCTCGGGCAAGACCACGCAGATCCCCAAGATGTGCCTCGAGCTCGGGCGCAGCTCCATCGCTCACACTCAGCCGAGGCGAATCGCGGCCCGCGCGGTGGCGGAGCGCATCGCCGAGGAGCTGGGAGTTGAACTGGGCGGCCCGGTTGGTTACCAGGTGCGCTTCACAGATCAGGCCGGGCCAGACACAGTGGTCAAGGTGATGACGGACGGAATCCTGCTGAACGCCCTGCAGCGAGACCGCCAGTTGAAGCAGTACGACACCATCATCATCGATGAGGCGCACGAGCGCAGCCTAAACATTGACTTCCTGCTCGGCTACCTGAAACAGCTGCTGCCGAGCAGGCCAGACCTAAAGCTCATCATCACCTCGGCCACAATCGACCCGGAGAGTTTCAGCAAGCACTTCTTCGATGCACCCATCATCGAGGTATCTGGGCGCACCTACCCGATTGAGATTCGCTACCGCCCGGTTGGCGAGGCCACCGGAGGCGACGACCTGGACGAGGCTGCCGAACCGAGCCCCGATGACTTTGTCGAGGGCATCATCGCGGCGTTGAAGGAGCTGGAGGGCGAGGCGCAGGGCGACGTTCTGGTGTTCCTCAGCGGCGAGAGCGAGATTCGAGACGCCCAGGACGCCATCGAGGGGGCGGTGACGGGCGGTGCACTCGCAAAGGGCACCGAGGTGCTGCCTCTCTACGGACGCCTCTCCTCGGCCGAACAGCACCGAGTTTTTGAACCAAGCAAGATGGTGGGTGTGCGCCGCCGCGTGATTCTGGCAACCAACGTTGCCGAGACCTCGCTGACCGTGCCGGGCATCAAGTACGTGGTTGACACCGGCACCGCACGCATCAGCCGCTACTCCCCCAAGGCGAAGGTGCAGCGCCTGCCCATCGAGGCGGTCTCCCAGGCCAGCGCCAACCAGCGGTCCGGCCGCTGCGGTCGCACCAGCGACGGCATTGCCATCCGCCTGTACTCCGAGGAAAACTTCGAATCACGTGCGGAGTTCACCGACCCAGAGATTCTGCGCACCAACCTGGCAAGCGTGATTCTGCAGGCCGCCAACCTGGGACTGGGCGACATCACCAAGTTCCCCTTCATCCAGCCACCGGACCCGCGCGGCGTGCGAGACGGACTGGGGCTGTTGCGTGAGCTTGGCGCCATCGATGAGGGCAGCACGCAGCTGACCAAAACCGGTCGGGCGCTGGCTAGGCTGCCAATTGAGCCGCGGTTTGCCCGCATGCTGCTGGCAAGCCGAGACGCCGGAATCACTCGCGAGGTGATGGTGATTGTTGCGGGCCTCACCATCCAGGATCCCCGCGAACGACCGCTGGAGAAGCGCGAGGCTGCAAACCAACTGCACGCGCGTTTTGCCGACCCAACCAGCGACTTTCTGACGCTTCTCAACCTCTGGAACTACCTGGAGGAAAAACAACGCGAACTGTCTTCGTCGGCCTTCCGCAGGCTTTGCCGCAGCGAGTATCTGAACTACCTGCGCGTGCGGGAGTGGCAGGACGTGGTGCGGCAGCTGCGCTCGCTAACCAAACCCCTGGGCCTGGAGTTGAACCAACCCAGGGTTGACCCTGACGGGATTCACAAGGCACTGCTTGCGGGCCTGCTGAGCCACATCGGTCTGAAGCAGGTTAACGAGAAGCAGGCATCGCAGAACAAGCGGACCGCGGCCGAGTATCTGGGGTCCAGCGGCACCAGGTTTGTGATCTTCCCCGGCTCTACGCTTGCCAAGAAGCCGCCCGCCGCCGTGATGAGCGCCGAGCTGGTTGAAACCAGCCGGCTATTTGCACGCATGAACGCGGTTATAGACCCCGCCTGGGCCGAGAAGCTTGCCGGCGATCTCTGCAAGCGTCAGTACTCGGAGCCGCACTGGGAGAAGAAACAGGGCGCGGTTGTTGGCTACGAGCGAGTCACCCTCTTTGGCGTGCCAATCGTCACCAACCGCCGCATGCAGTACGCGCGCATCGACGCCGGCTACTGCCGCGAGTTGTTCATTCGACACGCGCTCGTGGATGGTGAGTGGGACTCGGTTCAGGCGTTCCAGAAGGCAAACAAGAGTCTGATTCGTGAGCTAGAGGCGCTCGCCGAACGGAGTCGGAAGCCGCAGCTGATTCCGGACGAAGAGGACATGTTCCGCTACTACGACGCCCGGATTCCGGCGGACGTGGTCTCCACCCGCACCTTCGAGGGCTGGTGGAAGGTGGCGCGACGCGAGTCCCCTGACCTTCTCACGGCCACCCGAGCCGACCTTCTGGGCGAGCAGGAGACCAGCCACAACGAGGCGGAACATCCCTCGCTCTGGCAGCACGGCGGGCAGCAGCTGAAGCTTCACTACCGCTTCAACCCGGGGGCCATCGATGACGGAGTGACGGTTGAGGTTCCGCTGCCGCTTTTGGCGGGACTCAACTCGGCTGAGTTCGATTGGCTGGTGCCCGGCCTTCGCCTGGAGCTGGTGACGACGCTGATCAAGAGCCTTCCCAAGGCCATTCGCCGCAACGTGGTGCCTGCAACCGATTGGGCGGCTAAGGCTCTGGCCGCCATGCCTGCGGAGCCGGCGGGGTCGCTCACGAAGACCCTGGCCGAGACCCTGCAGCGACTCTCCGGCACCGTGGTTCGCGCCGAGGACTTCGACCAAACCCGCCTCACCGATGGCCTGCGCATGACCTACCGAGTGGTGGACGCCCGCGGCAAGACGCTGGGTCTTGATAGCAACCTGACCGCCCTCAAGGAGAAGCTCGCGGGCCACAACCGCGAGGCTGTTGCGCAGCTTGCAGAGCGCAGCCACTCGAGCGTAGAGCGCACAGACATCACCACCTGGGACATGGGAGACATTTCCGAGAGCCTGGAGAGCCGGCACGGGGCCAACGTGGTTCGGGCCTTCCCCGCCCTGGTTGCAGCCAAGGATGGAATCTCGCTTCGCCTGTTCAGCACGCGGGAGGAGCAGCGCTTCGAGCATCCGCGCGGGGTTCGGTCGCTGGCTCAGCTGGCGGTGAAGTCGCCAGCCAGCTACGTGAAGGAACACCTCACTCAGGCCGAAAACCTTGCCCTCACCACAGCCCCGTATCAGAGTTTCGCGGCATTCATCGATGACGTGATTGCCGCCTGCATAAACCGAGAACTTTACAAACTGCGCCCCGATGGCATGGTGCTCACCGCCGCAGATTTCGAGAGGCTGAACGCCGCCGTGCAGTCGGCAATCATGGACACCGTCTTTGACACCAGCGCGCTGATGGCCAAGATCATGGTTGCGGTGCGTGAGGCCGGCAAGGCCATCGCGGAGACCAAGGCTTTCGCCTTCCTGCCGGTATTGGCTGCCGAGAAGGCCCACCTTGACGAGCTGATTCATCCCGGAATGGTTTCGGCTGCGGGGCTTGATCGCCTACCGCGCATCCTGGTTTACGTGCAGGCTGTGAAGCGGCGCGTTGAGCAATTGAACGAGAATCCAAACCGGGACCGCGTGGGATCGGTTGAACTCGACCAGGCACTTGCCCTCTATTCCGCGGCCGGCGGCAAGATTCCGCTGACTCCTAGAGCAGACCCAAAGCTGGTGACGGTGCGCTGGATGCTCGAAGAACTTCGGGTGAGCCTGTTTGCCCAGCAGCTTGGAACGGCAGAACCAATCTCGGTTCAGCGAATCAAGAAGGCACTGGCCTAGAGGCTGCGGGCGCGGCCGCGAACCACAGCAAAGCGCACGGCGAGGGCAAGCGCGAGCACCACCAGGGACACGGGCACAGCCGGACCCTCAACCTGCAGGGCCAGCAGCCAGCAGAGCAGGAAACCAACAACGGCAACCAGAGGGGGCGCCACCCGTTCATCGCGGCTTTGACGAAGCACAGACAGGTGACCGATCGAGTAGTAGAACAGTACGCTGAACGAGCTGAAGCCAATCACCCAGGTGAGGTCGCCAACCGCGATCAGCGCAATCGCTCCCGCGGCGATGATGACCTCCGCAACCCATGGTGAGCCGTGGCGATTGCGGGCTTGGAAGAAC
>JBJTNC010000092.1:0-4149 GCA_046073865.1 Micrococcales bacterium
CCACTGGCCATCGATGAGCGCAACGCGCACACCACCGATTGGGCCCGAGAAAGGCAGACCGGCAAGCTGGGTTGACATGGATGCCGCGTTGATCGCGATTACGTCGTACATCTCGTCTGGCTCGATTGCCATAACGGTTACTACAACCTGAACTTCGTTGCGGAGGCCGTCAACGAACGAAGGGCGCAGTGGGCGGTCGATCAGGCGGCAAGCCAGAATCGCCTCGGTGGTTGGGCGGCCTTCACGACGGAAGAACGAACCTGGGATGCGGCCGGCTGCGTACATCTTCTCTTCCACATCGATGGTGAGTGGGAAGAAGTCGAACTGGTCTTTTGGCTGCTTGCTTGCGGTGGTGGCACTGAAGAGCATGGTTTCGTCGTCCATGTATACAGAAGCGGCACCCTGTGCCTGCTGTGCCAGACGGCCGGTCTCGAAGCGCACGTAACGCTTACCGAACTTGCCGTTGTCGATGGTGGCTACCGCAAACTTGGTGCCATCCATCAGTGGGTTGTTGATGTCAATCGACATGTATTTCCTCTTTATTTCGTCTTTAGCTTCTAAGACGCAGCGCTCCGCGGCCGGCCCGGAATGGGCGCGCCAAAAGACGGAGTTGCGAATGAGTAAAAGGGATAACGCCCTTGGGAACCCCGCCACATGTTGGCAGGCTCTGGTCTCCAGTGATTGGTGTTGGGATCTTCTAGCGCCCAGCAACTACCACCGAGGACCAGCATCAGCCCAATCGCTCAAAAACCAGCCTACCAGCGGGGGCAGACATTTACTAGGAGGCGGTTGATGGTCGGAGACGTGCCAGGGTTTGACCAACCCTGGGAACCAAGGCAATTGCAATTTTTCGGCGAACCAGTTCGGTGCACACCGCTTGCAACCTAGCCTTTGAACTAAAACTCCAGGGCTCTCCTTCACCCGGTGCCCGCGCGAGAAGAAATCCGCCTACATCCTCACGATAAACCGAATAAGGGTTCGCGCAAAACTGAGCGAAATCTTCGAAAAAACCTTCGAGGTCCGATTGAGTTGAGTAAGTAGGAATCACCTGACTCGGAGCAATGTTTCTGGCCTTTTGCTCCCAACCGACAGTTAGGGCTGGCTCTGCAAAGTGAATAATTTCGCTACCGGTAGGAATGAATGCCAAGCCCGAGGCTCTATTAGCAAAAAACAGGCATGCCGCGTTTACATCGCCATCGAAGTCCTCATCGACGGCGTGATCTAGCACCGGTTCACCCGCCAAAAACGTTGGAGAGGTAATCGCTCGAAGGGCGTCTGCTATTTGGTAACCGGCGTAGGCAGGTTGCAACGGAGAAAAATTCTCATCGAGTTCTTGCGCTATTGGAATTGATTTGTAACTGAAAAACGACTGCCAAACGCCGAGTTGCCATTCTTCTATGTATCTGCCTGAATAATCCATCGCGATATCGTCAACAGACTCCTCACCGCTTTCGCCGCCGAAGATGTGCACGTCATTAGGGTAATACTCAGCCCAACCGGCAATCTCTGGCACGGAATATGTGATCACCTGGTAATCGAGTGACACATCCTGGTGCTCAACCAAGCAAAATCGTCGCTCTGAATCGAAGTCGGGTATTAGTACAAAAAAAGAAAAACCCAAGTCGCTTTTGAAACGATCAATCGCATCTGAAATGTTCAATTAGTCCAACCAACCCAACGATGGGTCGAAACAAGGCCCAGTCAGCTGCTCGCCCAGCAACCCAACCCCGAACCCCCACAGCAACCCCTCAACCCGCATCCACGATGACTCGAAACTATCAGCCGCAAACGCGGCTGAAACCCGCCGTTGCCATTTCGTAACTATTTATTCGCCTCCCGCGCCAAGTCTGGGTTAGAGCAAAACCCCGACACCGTGAGGCATCGGGGATTTGGGAAGACTTCTATTGAAGCGGAACTTAGCGGCGCAGACCAAGACGCTCGATGAGCGCACGGTAGCGGTTGATGTCAACACCCTGGAGGTAACCAAGGAGACGACGACGCTGACCAACCAGAAGAAGCAGGCCACGACGGCTGTGGTGGTCGTGCTTGTGGGTCTTCAGGTGCTCGGTGAGGTCCTTGATGCGCCTGCTCAGAACAGCTACCTGAACCTCAGGCGAACCGGTGTCACCTGGGTGGGTTGCGTACTCTTCGATGATGGAAGTCTTAACCTTTGGGTCAAGTGCCATAGTTCAGTCCTTTCGGTTCGCTGCGCGGCGCTTCCTCGGCTTGAGGTTGCTCTCTGGATCCGCGGCCGGTTCACGGCAACCTCACTAGTCTAGGCGGTTTCGGGCTGGTGCGCCAGTTAAACGGCCCGGTTGGTTGCTTGGTTTAGCCCGCCGATGACGCCTTGCACAGATACAGGTTCCCGCCCGAATAGCCGCTGAGTTGACACTTGGCCAGCACCCAGCTGCGGATCTTGGCTCCATTGGCCTGTCCAATCGTGGTTGTGGCTGAACCGTTAGCGCCCGGTGCTCCCCCGGCAAAGCTATTTGAGGTCACCTCAAAATACTTCAACTCACCGAACGCCACCATGGCCTTGATTTGCGCCAGCGTGGGCGATGGGTCTTCGCCATCGAAGCCGCCGATGGGCAGGATGTTCTCGCCCGTGGCCGTGATGTAGGGCGCGGCAGCCATGGTTCCGAACATGGCAACCAGATACCTGCTGCCACCTCGATGCGCCTTTAGGTACTTGATGAGACCAGAGTCCGTCTGGTTGCTGAACGGCGATGCGCCGCCTGGGCCGCCGCCTGTACCGCGACCACCCAAGCCGGGACCCCCTAAGTGGCCCATCCCAGATGTTGGCCCGGCAACCGGGTTGATTGACGAGGAGAAACTATGGGAGTCATAGGCCCAGGCCGCTGGCGTAAACACCAGGCCGACGGTCACGAGAACAGGTAGCAAAACCGCGCGTGCTGGCAGAGGATTCAGGAGCAAAAGCACAACTGCCACCAGCGCAAGCAGCAACTGAACGACCGGCGCCCAGAGCAGATAGTTTTCATACTGCACCGCGATGAATAGCGCCTTAAGCGCGGCGAGCGAAACAATCACCACTGGCACGGCACGATTGCCCCGCTGCCTGGCCAACCCAATGGCCTGCGCCAGAACGAGTCCGGCACCAAGACCCAACTCGGCCGTGTAGAACTGATGCATTCCGGCAACAGCGCTGAAGAGCACGGCATAGACGCCGAAGAAGCCAATCACAAACCAACTCTCGGAGCGAACCCGACGGGATGCCAAAATGCAAACAACCGCCGCCAGGGTGGCGGGAATGAGCCAACCGATCTGGGGCAGTAGTTGCGCGTTCACCAATCGCAGCACTCCCGCCGTGCCACTGAACGGAGGCGTGAATCCGCGAATCGAAGTTGCACTGCCATCGCTTGAAGCCCCGCCCGAAGCGGCCGCACCAAAGCGTCCCAGGCCGTTGTACCCAAACACCATCTCGAACGCGGAGTTAGTGTCTGAGCCACCGATGAACGGCCGTTGGCTGGCGGGAGTGAGCGCAACGCTGAGAATCCAAACGAAGCTGAGGACCAGGCTTGTGAGACCCGCCACGAGCAGCTGCCAGATCCTGCGCCAAACGGGAACACTAACGGTGAGCCATGCCAGACCGAGAGCCGGCCAGGCCGCCCAGGCAACCAGCATGTAGGAGTGGAAGGCGAGTGCGATTGCCACGCCACCTAGCATCAGGTGCTTGAAGCTGGCATCCTGGGTTGCCCGCACGCCAAAGTAGGCGGCAACCGCAATCCAGAGCAGGAAGAACCCCTCTGGTTGGTTGGCGCGGGCAACCGCCGCAAACACCGGGGTAGTTGCCGCAACCGCACCCGCGATGAGCCCGCCGGTTGGGCCGGCTAGCCTGTGCCCTGTGGCCGCTATCACGATGACCGCCACCGTGCAGGCTATGGCGCTTGGCGCATTAACAGACCAGGTGGAGAAACCGAAGACCTTTACGAAGATGGCTGGAATCCAGTAGGAGCCAGGGATCTTATCTAGAGTGATGGTTCCACCGGGATCGGAGGCACCCCACCACCAGTTTGAGAGGTTCTTAGACATGCTGAGCGCAATGCCCGCATAGAACTCACTGCGCTGGCTGGTGGCAATCTCCTGCAGGTAGGCAACACCGGAAAATAGCGCCAACCCCAGAACCGAGAG
>JBJTNC010000093.1:0-25677 GCA_046073865.1 Micrococcales bacterium
GTCACGTCGATGGCGTGGGCGAAGTAATCTCTCGCGAACCGAGCGAGAACTGGGAGTGGGTGCGGGTTCGCGTCCCCGCGGAGCTCATGCGCTACGTGGTTCTCAAGGGCAGCATCACCATCGATGGCGTAAGCCTGACCGTCAACGAGGTTGGCGAAGATTGGATTGGCCTGAGCCTGATCCCCGAAACCCTGCGGCTCACCACCCTCGGAAGCAAACTTCCGGGCAGCCGCGTGAACGTTGAGGCCGACGTAATGGCCAAGCACATCGAGCGCCTGCTCGAGGCACGCCTTTCTAAGGAGGCAAACTAATGAACCAGACTCAGATTGCGCTGTCCAGCGTGGAAGAGGCCGTTGAGGCGCTTCGCGCCGGCAAGCCAGTTTTGGTTGCCGACGACGAGGGACGCGAGAACGAGGGCGACGCCATCATCGCGGCTGAAACCGCGAGCGAGGAATGGATGGCGTGGATTGTGAACCACACCACCGGCTTCCTCTGCGTACCCATGGAGGATGGCCGCGCCAACGAACTCGGATTGCCACTCATGTGGAAAAACAACCGCGACCCGCACCAAACCAACTACACCATCACCGTTGATGCAGCCAACCGCTACAGCACCGGCGTTAGTGCGGCCGACCGAGCGCTCACCGCGCGCGTTTTGGCCGACCCCAGCAGCACAGCAGACTCCCTGATTCGCCCCGGTCACATGGTTCCACTCCGGGCGAAGCCGGGAGGCGTACTAGAGCGTGCGGGCCACACCGAGGCCGCCGTTGACCTTCTCAAGATCGCCGGGCTAACCCCGGTGGCTGTTATTGGCGAAATGGTTCGCCAGGACGGAACAATGATGCGACTTCCAGAACTTATCGAGGTAGGTGAGCGCGAATCGCTTCCGGTTATCACCGTGGAGCAACTGCGCCAGTACATCATCGCGGAGCAGCCTGCCGCTTTGGCCAACCCAACTCCAATCCAGAACCGCGTGGTCTTCGAGGCCGAGGCGAACGTGCCAACCACCCACGGTCAGATGCGCATGCGCGGCTACTACGACCGCGCAACCACCGCGGATCACGTGGCAATCATCTCGGGAAATCCAACCGGTGAAAACGTGCTGGTTCGCGTGCACTCCGAGTGCATCACGGGTGAGGCCTTTGGTTCGCTCAAGTGCGAGTGCGGTCCTCAGCTTGACTACGCGCTGGACGAGATTGCCAAGGACCCGAATGGCGGCATCGTGCTTTACCTTCGCGGCCAGGAGGGTCGAGGAATCGGCCTGCTGAACAAACTCAAGGCGTACTCGCTGCAGGAGCAGGGCATGGACACCGTGGACGCAAACCTGGCGCTGGGCCTGCCGAGCGAGAACCGCGAGTACGGCGCCGCCGTAGCGATGCTGCAGGACCTTGGTGTCACCAGCGTTCGCCTTATGACCAACAACCCGGCCAAGGCCAAGTACCTTGACGAGGCGGGCCTTCAGGTGACCGAGTACGTGCCGGTTCTGGTTGGCCTGAGCGACGAGAACACCGAGTACCTCAAAGTAAAGCGTGACCGCATGGGTCACCAGATTCCACAGGAGCACATCAAATGAGTGGAGCGGGAGCCCCAAAACTAACCATCGACGCAACCGGCCTGGCCGTGACCGTGATCGCCACGTCGTGGCACACCCAGATCACCGATGGCCTACTGGCTGGTGCCGAGCGCGCCCTGCAGGCCGCCGGTAACGACATCTACACCGTGGTTAGGGTGCCGGGCGCCTTCGAGCTTCCTCTGGCAGCCAAGTGGGCAGCCGAGGAGGGCGCGGACGCCATCATCGCCCTCGGTGTTGTGATTCAGGGTGACACCCCGCACTTTGACTACGTCTGCCAGGCGGCCACCGATGGCCTCAACCGCGTGCAGCTGGACTATGGAGTTCCCGTGGGCTTTGGCCTGCTGACCGTGAACACTGAGCAGCAGGCCCTGGACCGAGCAGGCCTCGAGGGGTCGCGCGAGGACAAGGGCGCCGAAGCCGTTGAGGCCGCCATCCTCATGGCTAGACTGAATTCAGACGCCGAGTAAAAGACTCGACGCGCAGTTCAAGGAGCATCCCTAGTGGAAATCGCAACCAACATTTTGGTCATCCTGCACCTCATACCTCTCATCGCTGCTTGGTGGATTCCTCACCCAGATGAAGTCCCTAAAGACCGGCGGCGCCATTGTTCCGGCAATGCTACACGGCGCCTTCACACTGTTCGTCACCGGTTTCGTCCTGGTTGCCATGGTTCCGCTGGCCAACCCAGACGAGCACGTGAACAACCTGGTGCTGGCTGTGAAGAGCGTGGTTCTCACCGTGATCCTGGTTCTCACCCTCTACTACAACAAGAAGGACCTCAGCAAGGCTAAGTGGGTTCTGCCAACCATCGCGCTGCTCACCATCCTGAATGTGGCCCTCGCGGTAATGGGTCCAATCGTTCAGAGCGGCGCCCCAACCGGAGCCTAGTTCCAAACCTCAAAGAGAAAACCCGCGCCTTCCGCTTGGATGGCGCGGGTTTTCTACTACCCGTTTCAGAGATTGCTACCGCTGGAACAGTGCAGCGAGTCGCTTGGTGGTGAACACCAGACCCAGGCAGATCATCACAACGAAGTAGAGCGCGTGACCCGCGGTTGACCAACCCAGGTTGCCCAGCATGAGTGAACGCTCCAACTCAACCGCCTGGTTCAGCGGGAACGCCCCGATGATCCACTGCAGCCAGACTGGGAACACCGTAATGGGGTAGAAGGTGCCCGAAAACAGGAACATCGGCAGCATGAAGAAGTTCAGCCAGTTCATCTGGTGGAAGTTGGTGAGGTAGCTTGTGAGTCCCATTCCAACCGATGCGAAGCCAAAGGCGATAAGCACCGCCCCCGGTATGGCCAGCACCGCCCAAGCGGACGAAACCACGCCCATGAGGCTCATCACAATCAGGAAGCCAACCGCGTATGTGAAGCCGCGAATCAACGCCCATAGGATTTCGCCAAGGGCCACATCCAGGGTGCCCACCGAGGTTGCTAGCCAAGCCTGGTAGAGCTTGGCGAAGTGCATCTTGAAGAACACGTTCCAGGTGCTGTCATAGATTGCGCCATTCATGGCGCTCGTTGCAAGCAGCGCCGGGGCGATGTAGGCGGCGTAGGTCACGGGGTGGCCGGTGCCATCGGTGAGGTTACCCACCAGGGTTCCAATTCCCAGACCGAAGGAGAGCAAGTAGAACACCGGCTCAACGAAGCCCGAGATGAACACCATCCAGTTTGTGCTGCGAACCGCGTAAAGATTGCGCTCCACCAGGCGCCAGGCGCGGCCCGTGTAAACGGAAGCACCCAGGCGGTTGGCCTTGCGCTCAGCAATTTCTACGGCCAGCGAGGTTGCCATCGATGTGATCACTCGCCCAACCTCCTTACGAATGCGCGGTAGGAAACGAGCATGCCCACCGCGAAGAGAACAACAAAGTAGGCGTAGTGAACACCAACCAGCCAAACCGGCTCGGCCTCACCGATGGTGTAGTCGCGCCCCAGCTGGGTTGCGTGCCAGAGCGGCGAGATCCATCCAATCCACTGCAAGTAGATGGGCATCAGGTTGATTGGGTAGAAGGTTCCCGAGAACAGGAACATCGGTGCAATCACGAAGCGGCCGATGATGGCGAACACTCCGTCATCGTTCTTGAGGTTTGCCGAGACCGCCATGATGGCCGCCGACCAAGCCACGCCGCCGATGAGCGACGAGACCATCAGCGGCAGCAGGCTTGACGCGGGAATGGCACCGAAGGCCAGCAGGATTCCGCCGTACATGATTACCGTCCAGAGGCCGCGTGCGGCGGCCGCCAGCATCACGCCGTTGCAAATCTGCCTGGCGCCAACGCTAGTGGCGTTGATGGCATAGAAGTAGCGTTCCCAGGTGAAACCCTCGAGCACAGGGAAGGTCACCTCGTCCATCACGCCCTGGATGGCCGCGCTGGCAAGTAGCGCCGGTGCAACAAACTGCAGGTATGGCACGCCGCCGAGCAGGTGGCCGCCTGAGGCCTTGTCAACCAGGCCGCCGATTCCGATTCCAACCGAGACCAGGTACAGCACCGGGTTGCCGAGGCCGAAGGCGATGATGGCGGTCCACCAGTGCATCATGCTGCGGATGCGGTATTCGGCCACACGCCACGAACCGCCGCGGATGGCACTCCGGACATCAACCACCGCTCCGGGGGTAAATCTAAGATCACTCATCGGAATAGTCCTAGTCCACCAGGCTGCGACCGGTTAGGCGCAGGAACACGTCTTCGAGCGAGGCACGGCGAACCAGCGAGGTCACCGGCTTCAGTCCGCTGTCTATAACGGCCTCGAGCGACTTCTCGCCGTTTTCGGTGTAAAGCAGGACGCGGTCCGGCAGAACCTCAACGCGGTCGCCGAACTTGGCAACCTGTGGCGCGGTCTCCTCGTTACGGTCGGTTCCGAAGCGAAGCTCCAGCACCTCCTTGGAGGCATAGGTCTTGATCAACTCGGCTGGCGAACCCTCGGCCATGATTTTTCCGGCGTCCATGACAACAATGCGGTCGCACAGCTGCTCCGCCTCATCCATGTAGTGGGTGGTGAGGATGATGGTGACGCCGTTCTCACGCAGGCGGAACAGTCGGTCCCAGAGCACGTGACGCGCCTGAGGGTCTAGGCCGGTGGTTGGCTCGTCGAGCAGCAGGATCTCGGGCTCGTTCACCAGGCCGCGGGCGATGGCCAGACGGCGCTGCATTCCACCAGACATCTCGTCAACCTTGGAGTTACGCTTGTCTTCAAGCTGGGCAAATGCCAGCAGTTCGTCAACCTTGGAGCGCAGCCACTTGCGTGGCAGGCCAAAGTAGCGGCCGTAGACGAACAGGTTCTCCCAGGCCTTTAGCTCCCGGTCAAGCAGGTCTTTCTGCGGAACCACACCAAGGTGGGCGCGGATCTCCGGCCCCTTCAGGTTTGGGTCCTTGCCCAGAATGGTTAGCTCGCCGCCGGTGCGCTTAGAAACGGCCGAAATCATCTTCATGGTGGTGGACTTGCCAGCGCCGTTCGGCCCGAGAATTCCAAACGACTCCCCGCGCTTCACCTCGAAGTCAATTCCCGCAACGGCCGAGAACTCGCCGTAACGCTTCACCAGACCCTTCGCGCGAAGGACAATTTCGTTGGAGGAAGTAGTCAACGTTATACCTCTGTGTATTCCTACTAGCCGTATGGCTTGGGATGTTGGCCTCATGTCCAAGGGCCCCTCTTCGGGCAGCATTTCAGCCTATTACAAGGTATGGCAAATTGATATTCTTTATCTATGACCTCCCGCACCCCAGCCGTTCGCGTGCGCGCCGGCAACACCCGGGTTACGGGCAAGGAGCAGTACTACACGCCGCAGGCTCTGGCTCAAAACCTCACCGATGAACTGGTGCGGCTGGTGGAAACCTCCGACATTGGGTTTGGTAGCCGCGTTGTGCTGGAGCCAGCAGGTGGCACGGGAGCGTTCATCGAGGCCGCACAGGCCGCTGGGGCAACCCGTTTTTTGTCATTCGATATTGAACCGCTGCACGCCAGTGTGGTTGGCGGGAACTTTCTGGAGCAGAAACTGGAGGGCGTGACGGGTGCCGTGACACTCGGCAACCCCCCATTCGGACGCAACAACGCCCTGAGCATTCCATTCTTTAACCACGCTGCCCCGCACTCCGATTACATTGCGTTCATCGTGCCTAGAAGCTGGCGCAAGTGGTCTGTGATTAACCGCCTGGATCGCAACTTCCACCTGGTTGCCGACCACGACATCACCATCGATTATGTTGACGCCGCGGGTAGGCACATCGCTGCGAAGAAGCGGCTGAACACCTGCTTTCAGATTTGGCAGCGGAGCGCCGAGCCAAGACCTCACTACTCGGTTGAAGACCTTGGCTTTGTGTCGAAGGTCGGGCCGGAACTGGCCGATGTGAGCCTGACGATCTTTGGCTTCGGCTGCGGCACCGTGAAGACAAGTTTTGAGCGTCGGCCAAACACAACCCAGATGTTCCTGAAGCTGAATCATCCGCGCGCCCTCGAGGCTCTGCGGGCGGTGGACTTTAGCCGTTTCTTCAGGCACACGGCTTACACTGAGGCCCTGAGTTTGGTTGAAATCAACTACCTGCTGAATGAGTACATCACCGGGAATGCACGTCTGGTGGAGAGGGTTTAGAAAACCATGAGCATGATGATGGGTGGCCGTGGTCGCCGCGGCGGCGCAAGCGCACAACTGGACAAGAACGCACCGAAGGCCACCTTCAAGCAGCTACTGCCCTACCTAGCCCAGCACAAGAGTTCCCTGGTGCTGGCCGGCGCGCTCTCGCTCATTGGCGCCGCGCTCTCGCTCGCTCAGCCGCTGCTCACCGGTCAGGTGATTCACGCGGTTCAAAACCACCAAAACGCGTCCGGCGCCATTGTGCTGCTGGTTGCACTGATGCTGGTCTCGGGTTTCAGCGGAGGCTGGATGTACTACATCCTCACCCGCACCGGAGAGGGCGTGGTGCTTTCCGCTCGCAGGCACATTGCCGGGCGCCTGCTTCGCCTGCCCATCAAGGAGTATGACCTGCGCCGCACCGGAGACCTTGTTTCTCGGGTTGCCTCAGACACCACTTTGCTGCGCACTGTGCTGACCCAGGGTTTGGTTGACGCCATCGGTGGCGTGCTTATCTTCGTTGGCTCGGTCGTTGCGATGGCCGTGATTGACCCGGTTCTGCTGTCCTGCACCCTGGCCGTGATTCTGGTGGCGCTGGCCGCCATCGTTGTGGTTGCCCGCCAGATTCGCCAGGCCACAACCAAGGCTCAGGAGCGAGTGGGCGCAATGTCCGCCGCCGTCGAGCGTGCGCTGAGCGCGGTACGCACCATTCGCGCCGCCCGTGCCGAGGAGCGCGAGGCGAACGAGGTGATGAGCGACGCCAAGCAGGCTTACGAGCAGGGTGTTCGCATCGCCAAGATTTCCAGCTCCATCTCGCCCATCGCGGGAATCGCAATGAACGGCGCGTTCATGGTTGTGCTGGGTGTTGGCGGATACCGGGTGGCATCGGGTGCCACCAGCGTGGCCAACCTGGTCTCGTTCGTACTCCTTCTATTCCTCATGATCCGCCCGATCGGTCAGGCATTCGGCGCCTACAGTTCGGTTCAGACCGGCCTCGGTGCGCTGGCTCGCATCCAGGAGATTCTGGATATTCCAACCGAGGCCGAGAGCACCGCCGGTGAGCAGGCGATGGTTGCCACCCCGGTAAACAGCACCGCCATTGAGTTTGAAGCCGTTGGCTTCGCCTACCAACCGGCACCCGCCGCCGAGGGCGACGAACCGCAGGAACCAAAGACCGTGCTGGACGGTGTCTCGTTCAAGATCGAGCGCGGAACCCGTGTTGCAATCGTTGGCCCCTCTGGCGCCGGCAAGAGCACCACACTCAGCCTCATCGAGCGCTTCTACGAGCCAACCTCGGGACGCATTCTTCTGGACGGACAGCCGGTTGCCGAACTAGACCGCTCGGTGCTGCGCGCGCAGTTGGGCTACGTGGAGCAGGACGCCCCGGTGCTGGCCGGTTCCATTCGCGCCAACCTGCTGATTGGCAAACCGGAGGCAACCGACGAAGAACTTCGTGCGGTTTTGGCAGAGGTGAACCTCACCGATGTGCTGGAGCGCGACTCCCGGGGCCTGGATGCCGAGGTTGGCGAGCAGGGCATCATGCTCTCCGGCGGCGAGCGCCAGCGTCTCGCCATCGCCCGCACGCTGCTTGCTGCTCCACCGATTCTGCTCCTGGACGAGAGCACCTCGTCGCTGGATGGCCTGAACGAGCAGCGCATGCGCGAGGCCATCGATGCAGTTGCCAAGAACCGAACCCTGATTGTGATTGCGCACCGCCTGAGCACAGTGGTGGACAGCGACCAGATCATCGTGATGGAAAACGGCAAGGTGGTTGGCTCTGGAACCCACAGCGAACTGGTGAAGACCGTGCCGCTCTACAAGGAGCTTGCCAAGCATCAGCTGCTGGTTTAAGGCTTGTTGAGATTTCTGAAATTTCAGACAAGTTTTGCTGACGAAGCGATTGCCAAAATCGCTAGGCTGGCTGCATGACCCCCAACGCAGTGGCCCAAAAACTCCTGTCATTCGGCAACCCGCTTGAGCGCGAAACCGCTCTAAAGCTGGACGCTGCAGACCCTCTCGCCGGCTTCAAGCGCCAGTTCTACATCACCGATCCAGACATGTGCTACCTGGACGGCAACTCGCTCGGCCGCCTACCCAAGGCAACCGTGGAGACCGTGAACTCGTTCCTCACCGAGGAGTGGGGAACCCAGCTGGTTGACGGCTGGTCGCACTGGATCGACCAGGCAACCGATGCCGGAAACCTCCTGGGCAAGGCCTGCTTGGGAGCGGCCGCGGGCCAGGTGCTGGTGCAGGACACCACATCGGTGAATTTCTACCAGGCCTGTCTGGCGGCCATCAAGGCGCGCCCGGGTCGCAAGACCGTCATCATCGATGCGGCCAACTTCCCAACCGACCGCTTCATTCTGCAGGGCATTGCCGAGCAGCTTGGCCTGAACCTAATCACCCTCAACAACGATGGCAGTGGCGGACCCGGCGCGGCCGAAATTGATGCCGACTGCGAGCTGGTAACGCCTGAGAACCTGAAGCCGTTCCTCAACGACGACGTTGCGCTGGTGACCCTGCAGGTAATCCACTACCGCTCCGGTGCGCAGCCAGATGTTGCCGGTATCACCGAGCTGTGCCGCCAGAACGGCACCCTCGTGGTTTGGGATGCCAGCCACGCCGTTGGCTCGGTTGACCTGAAGTTTGACGAGTGGGGAGTTGACCTTGCGGTTGGCTGCACCTACAAGTACCTGAATGCAGGCCCAGGTGCTCCCGCCTGGATCTACGTGCGCAAGCAGTTGCAGAAGGATCTGAACGTTCCAATCCAGGGCTGGTTTGCCCAGGACAAGCAGTTTGAGATGGGCCCGTTTTTCGAGCCAACCTCAACCGAGATGCGCCGCTTCCAGATTGCCAGCCCGTCAATCATCGGCATTCGCATGGTGCAGTCCAGCCTGCGCATGATCGAGGCAGCCGGCATGAAGGAGATTGAGGCCAAGGCGCAGCTGGGTACAGAGCTCATGCTGGCACTGTTTGACGCCTGGCTGGCGCCCCTCGGGTTCAGTCTCATCACTCCGCGAGAGCCCGACAAGCGCGGCGGCCACATCAGTGTGGTTCACCCCGATGCCAAGAAGATCGCGGCAGCCCTTCGAACCATGAAGAACGTGATTCCAAACTTCCGTACCCCAAGCGGTATTCGCCTGGCTATCGCCCCGCTGCCAACTTCATACACCGAGGTCTTCGATGGATTCACCCGCCTGCGCGAGCTGGTGGAGAGCCGCGAGTACCTGAACCTGCAGGACAACGGAAGCCGCGTCACCTAATGCCAGACACCGAAAAGCACGTCAGTTACATCTCGTACCTGAAAGTTGACGAACTGCTGCAGCTGCAGGAACCCCTCAGCGATGGCCCGGAGCACGACGAACTTCTGTTCATTGTGATTCACCAGACCTACGAGCTGTGGTTCAAGCAGATTCTCCACGAGGTGACGGCACTGCAGCCAGCACTGGAGGCGGGTGATACCCATCGCGGCATGGCGCTGCTCAAGCGCGTTCGTACCATCATGAAGACCATGGTCAGCCAGGTGGACATCCTGGAGACCATGACGCCGCGCCAGTTCAACTCGTTCCGCGCGAGGCTCAAGTCGTCCAGCGGTTTTCAGAGCGCCCAGTTCCGCGAGTTTGAGGCCGTGCTCGGCCGCCGCGACCAGGCCGGCGCCGGAGCCGACAAGAGCACCGGAATGGGAATGGCAGACCACCTGATTGAGGGTTCACCCGCGCGCGCCAGGGTTGAGGCGGCCATGAACCGCCCCAGCGTTTGGGACAGTGCACTCGCTTACTTTGATTCCCGTGGTTTCAAGATGCCTTCAGAAATTCTGGGCCGAGACGTGACCGTTGGCTACCAGCCGGACGAGCGAGTTCAGGCCGCGCTGGTTGAGGCTCACAGAATCGACCCCGAGTGCGAGATGATCGGTGAGGCCCTGCTAGACCTCGACGAGGGCCTGCAGGAGTGGCGCTACCGTCACGTGAAGATGGTGGAGCGAACCATCGGACACAAGATGGGTTCCGGTGGATCCAGCGGCGTTGGCTACCTGGCCAGCACACTGTTCCGCCCCGTCTTTGCAGACCTGTGGGAGATTCGCAGCCAGTTCTAGCGGGGTTTTGGCGCCTTAGTTGGCGGCCTTGGCAAAGGCGCGTTCCATTCGCGCAACCAAGCCCGCACCCGAACCGTCAAGCACATACCTACCGCGGCTGTAGCTGCTGCTGATGGAGTTGTGACAGGAGAGGTCTGCCGTCACTCCGGAGCCATCGGTGAGCGTGAACTGGATCATGTAGTCAACACTCCACAAATCGGCGGTGCAAATGGCCGCTGACACGTGCACCGAATCCGGCGTTCTAGCCACTCGGTTAAGCCAGTTTGCAAAGCGCCTTGGGGTGGCAACACCAACCTGCTTCATTTGGTCGTGATCCCTATGGTTGTAGCTGCAGAACTGAGCGGCCACAACGCTGTGCGGAAGCAGACGTGTGCTCGCGTTCTTGCCTTGCTCGATTCCAAGCTTGGATGGACAGTTCAGCGCCGGCACCTTGGGTTGTTCGGTGACAGTCATGGGGTTTGGATGCTCTTTGACGGCGGCCTTGGCGATGGCCCGCACGGCAGCGTTGGCAGGCGAGCCCAAGGCAAACCCGAGCGAACTGTTACTGCCGTGAATAGCGCCACACTGCATGTGGACCGAAGCAAACTTGCCGTTACTTAGCCTCAATATGAAGCCGTAGCGCTCCATTGAGCTTCCGAGGCATCTGCGGAGCGGCGAACGCTTGGCCGAGTCCAAAAGGCCAACCAGAGCCTTTGGGTTATCCACCAGGGATGGCATCATCTCGAATGGCTTGTAGTGATCTCGCGTCCAGATGCAGGCGTACGCGGAGGTCACATCGCTTGAAACCAGCTGCTGGTTGGGTGACTTGCCCACGGTGTTCATTTCATGCTCGTTGCAGTCCAGAATGAATGAGGCCACAGGCGTGAAGCCGCCAGAAGGCGCTGCGGAGGCAGCGGTAACTGGCATTAGCGAAATGATGGCAGCCATGGCTGCAGCTATTTTTAGGTTGAAAGACTTCACGATTCCGGATTCTTCGATTGGCAACTTGAACGCCTGCGATTAATTCACGATTACGACAGGGCGTTGTCTAAGCAGCTGGTTCAAAGCCTTGTAGGTGGCCTTATTGGCGATAAAGCCGTATCTGGAACTGCTGCTCAAGTCTGGGCAGCGCATGGCGAAAATCACGCTCGATTTATCTGCCATCGTGAAAATAATCTGCGACGTGTAGATGTCCAGTTGTGCGGTGCACATCACCCTGGCTGGATTCACCGCCTCGAGGTTGCGGTTTAACAAATTCGCTAACTTTTGCGGCTGGCTCACCTGAACGATGGTGTCCGTCTGCAGATGCGTGCGCATTCTGTAGGTGCAGAGCTTTGCCTCCACCACGCTTCCAGGCACAGCCACTTTTGAATGGGATCTACCTGGTTTGGTGAGCATCTCACTGGGGCAGACACCCTGATAACTCACTGAGCCGAGCGTCTGCGCCGAGGCCGGTGATGCGGCCGACAACCCGCCACTGACAAGAGAAAAGCTAACGAAAATTGCGCTCGAGATTTTCAAGCTGGCACCGCAAACATTCTTAAACATTGAACCCCCTTCGACAAATCTACTTGGATATGTCGGAGGGGGATCAAAAATTACAGCGAGAATGCTCGAGCAGCCGTATCAACAACATTCTTGACCAGCATGGCGCGGGTCATCGGGCCAACTCCGCCGGGGTTTGGCGAGAGCCAGCCGGCCACCTCGTCAACCCCTGGCGCTACGTCGCCAACCAGGGTTGCCTTGCCATCGCTGCCAACAACACGGGTGATGCCAACGTCCAGAACCGCGGCGCCGGGCTTGATCCACTCGGGCTGCACAAAGTGGGCAACGCCAAGTGCTGCAACCACGATGTCGGCTCGCTTCACGGCCTGCTCGAGGTCTCGCGATGCCGAGTGCAACAGGGTCACGGTGCTGTCGATTCCCTTGCGGGTCATCAGGAGGCCCAGCGGGCGGCCAACGGTAACACCGCGGCCAATAACTGCAACCTCGGCGCCCTTGGTGGCAACGCCGTAGCGAGTGAGCAGCTCCACAATGCCCGCGGGGGTGCAGGGCAGCGGGCTGTTTAGCTCTCCCGATACACCAAGAACCAGACGGCCCAGGTTGGTTGGGTGCAGGCCGTCGGCGTCCTTGGCTGGGTCAATCAGCTCAAGCATCTCGTTGGTGTCGATGCCAAATGGAAGCGGCAGTTGCACAATGTAGCCGGTGCATTCCTTGGCATCGTTCAGTTCGCGAATGGCCGCGCGCACATCGGCGGCAGAGGCGGACTGAGGCAGATCGATGCGGATGCTCTCCACGCCAACCTCGGCGCAGTCGCGGTGCTTGCCCGCAACGTAGGAGTGCGAACCGGGGTCATCGCCCACCAGCAGAGTGCCTAGGCCCGCGTGACCTCCGGCCTGCTTCAGCGCAACCACGCGCTGGGCAAGCTCTGCCTTGATGACCTTGGCGGTTGCCAGACCATCCAAACGAATGGCGGTCATGCCTACCAGTTCTCGAGGCCGTCGTACAGCGGGAACTCGTCGGCAAGCTTGGCAATGCGGGCACGCAGTGCCTCGATGTCTGGGCTTGGCTTGAGGACCGATGCGATGACGTCCGCGACCTCGCTGAACTGCGCGGCACCAAAGCCACGGGTTGCGAGGGCCGGGGTACCGATCCGAACACCCGAGGTAACCAATGGTGGGCGTGGGTCGTTAGGTACGGAGTTGCGGTTCACGGTGATGCCAACCTCGTGCAGCAGGTTCTCTGCCATCTTGCCGTCGATCGGCGAGTTGCGCAGGTCAACCAGCACCAGGTGCACATCGGTGCCGCCGGTGAGAATCTGAACGCCGTTAGCCGCTACATCGGCTGCGGTGAGACGCTCCGCGATGATGCGGGCACCCTCAACGGTGCGAGCCTGACGGTCCTTGAACTCGTCGGTTGCCGCAGCCTTGAAGGCAACTGCCTTAGCAGCGATCACGTGCATCAGTGGACCACCCTGCTGACCGGGGAATACGGCGGAGTCGATCTTCTTGGCCCACTCGTCCTTGGCCAGAATCAGGCCGGAGCGAGGACCAGCGAGGGTCTTGTGCACGGTGGTGGAAACCACATCGGCGTAAGGAACCGGCGATGGGTAGAGACCGGTTGCAACCAGACCAGCGAAGTGCGCCATGTCAACCCACAGCTTTGCGCCAACCTCGTCGGCGATGGAGCGGAAGGCGGCGAAGTCGAGGTGGCGGCTGTACGCCGACCAACCGGCGATGAGCACGGTTGGCTTGGTCTCCAGAGCGCGCTTGCGCACGATGTCCATGTCAATCAGGTGGGTGTCTGGGTGAAGCTCGTACGCGTTGGCCTGGTACATCTTGCCGGAGAAGTTGAGGCGCATGCCGTGGGTGAGGTGGCCACCGTGAGCCAGCTCAAGGCCAAGGATGCTGTCGCCAGGGTTTGCAAGCGCCATGAGGACGGCGGCGTTGGCCGATGCACCGGAGTGCGGCTGAACGTTGGCGTGGTCGGCACCGAACAGGGCCTTGGCGCGGTCGCGTGCCAGGTCTTCGGCTACGTCAACGGCCTCGCACCCGCCGTAGTAACGCTTGCCGGGGTAGCCCTCGGCGTACTTGTTGGTGAGAACGGAGCCCTGAGCCTGGAGAACACCGCGCGAGACAAAGTTCTCGCTGGCGATCATCTCAAGGTAGCTGCGCTGACGGTTTAGCTCGGCCTGAAGGACCGCTGCAATCTCTGGGTCAACTTCGCTCAGAGGCGAGTTGAAGGTGCTTGGCAAGTTGCTCATTTGGGCTCCTAGTTTCGGCCGTTTCGCGGGCAAAGTCCGGCTTTCGCGCGAATCACGACGCCTTAATTCTAGGGGGTGCGGGGCCACGGTTTGGGCACGGCCTGAGGCTAAAATTGGGGCTTATGACTAGCGAAGCATCTGCAGCAACCGGCCACTGGGTTTTGACCCTCGTCTGCAAGGACATGCCTGGAATTGTGCACGCAATTTCCGGAGCCATCGTGGCGGCTAACGGCAACATCACGGAGAGCCAGCAGTTTGCTTCCGATGACACCGGCCGTTTCTTTATGCGTCTGCAGATTGAGAGCGCGGTGCCGCGCGAACACCTGGAGAAGCAGATTGCTCCTGTGGCCGCCCGCTACGAAATGCAGTGGCAGCTTGATGTTGTTGGCCGCGCCATGAAGACCCTCGTTTTGGTCTCCAAGAGCGCGCACTGCCTGAACGATATGCTTTTCCGTCAGCGTTCCGGCCAGCTGCCCATCGAGGTTCCCGCCGTGTTTGGAAACCACCCAGACCTAGCCCCGATGGCCGAGTTCTACGGCGTTCCGTTCGAGACCCACGCCATCAGGGATGAGGCCGACAAGTCGGCTTTCGAGCACATGCTGCGCGACTACATTGCCACCGCTGGAATCGAGCTTATTGTGCTTGCCCGCTACATGCAGATTCTCTCGCCCGAATTCTGCGCAGAGTTTGCCGGACGCATCATCAACATCCACCACTCGTTCCTGCCGGGCTTCAAGGGTGCCAACCCCTACGCCCAGGCCCACGCACGCGGCGTGAAGCTGATTGGCGCAACCGCCCACTTCGTGACCGAAGACCTGGACGAGGGTCCGATCATCGAGCAGAACGTGGAGCGCGTGGTTCACAACCACAGCAAGCGCGAGCTGGTCTCGATTGGCCAGGACATTGAGAGCAAGACCCTCACCCAAGCGGTTCGCTGGTTTGCGGAGCGCCGCGTTCTCATGGATGGCCAGCGCACCATCATCTTTAGCTAGCCGCGCTCAAACAACTTTTTGCCGGCCGCGGTCTTCGCCATCGATGGGAACACCAGGCCGTGCATTGGCCACACCAACCACCAGTAGATGTGGCCGGGCAGGCCCTTTGGTGCGTAGATTGCCACCTGCGTGACGACGGTCTCGTTTGTCTCTTCATCGCGTTCAACTGCGAATTCCAGCCAAGCCAGGCCGGGCATCTTCATCTCGGCACGCAGCCTGAGCAACTTGGGGCGCACCAGTTCCTCAACGCGCCAGAAGTCCACGGCGTCGCCAATCTGCAGGGTTGCGGGGTCGCGCCTTCCGCGGCGCAGGCCAACGCCGCCAACCAGTTTGTCCAGCAGGCCACGCAGCTCCCACGCCCATGAGGCCGTTGAGTAGCCGTTCTCCCCGCCGATGGCTTCGATGCGCGCCCAAACCGCCTCGACCGAGTCGCGAGTGCGAACCACGCGCACATCCTTGTAGAGCGAACCTCCAGCCCAGTCCGGGTCGGTCGGTAGCGGTTCCGACGGCGTGCCCGGCAGCGAGGCGTCAGACCAGCGGGTCTCCACCCTGGCCTCCTTGATCTTCACCAGCGCCAGCTTGACGGCCCGGTCCAGCGGGGTCAGCCCGCCAACCGGATCCGGGATTAGGTCGCGAATCTCAGAGGGCTGCGCAACCACCTCGTTTTTGAGGCTCTCCACCAGGCGCTTGGCCAGCGTGTATGGCACCGGCGTGACCAGCCCAACCCACCCGCTGGATAGGCGCGGTGTAAGCACCGGAACCGGGATGATCCAGCGCTTAGATAGCCCGGCCGCCTTTGCGTAGGCCTGCATCATCTGGGCGTAGGTGAAAACCTCGGGTCCGCCGATATCGAAGACCCCGGACACGTTCTCAGGGATGGCGGCCGCGCCAACCAGGTAGCGCAGAACATCTCGCACCGCGATGGGCTGAATCCGATTCTTTACCCACTTTGGCGTCGTCATAACGGGCAGGCGCTCGGTTAGGTATCGCAGCATCTCGAACGATGCGCTGCCGGACCCTATGACCACTCCCGCTCGAAGCTCAACTGTGGGCACACCTGAGGCGGCAAGTATTGCGCCGGTGTCAAGGCGCGCCTGAAGGTGGGGCGATGCCTCCTGCCCGGGGCTGACAATTCCGCCCAGGTACACCATTCGGCGCACTCCAGCCTTGGCCGCGGCTGCCGCAAAATCCCCCGCCATGCGCTTTTCCACCGACTCAAAATCGCCCTTCACCATGAGTGCGTGAAGCAGGTAGTAGGCAACGTCAACACCGGCAAGCGCACGGTCTAGGGTGGCTGGGTCTTCGGCATCGCCGGCTACCAGCTCAATCTGGTCTATCCAAGGATGCCCCCGCAGGCGCTCTGGGTTTCGCGCCAAAATGCGCACCCGGCAGCCGTGCTTGAGTAGTTCAACAATCAGGCGACCACCGATGTAGCCGGTTGCACCCGTCACAAGACAGAGCGCGGGTCTGCCATCGATGGAGCGAAGCAGCGGGAGATCGGCGGTCAACGACTCAGTCATGGTGTTTGAAACACTACTGCCCGTCGAGGCCTTCCCGCCATGAATAGCTCTAACTGTGCGCACTATTCGAGGTTGTATCCGAGTAAGCGCTCCGCCGCTTGTTTATAAGCTTCGAGCCCGGCTCTGGATGCGATGGAAACGACAACAACTTTGTTTTCGTCATCAAAAACTTTGTAAACCAACCGGTGCGCAGTTTTGTTGTTCTTGATTTTGTAGCAGCCGGCTAGTTCGCCAAACAGACGATCATTAGGAACGTGTGGGTTCAGTAATCGATTTTCGAGTTTCTTGCGAAGCGGCAAGCGAACACTGTTGTCCAGTGTTCTTCCAGTCTTCAAGTGCGCGGGCATCAAACTCGAGCTGGTACCCCACTAGAGGTCGTTGATGTCAACGGAAACGAAATTGCCTTCGGCAAGCCGTTTCTTCACCTCTCCCGCAATCTCCAGATCAAACAGCATCTCGGCGATGCGGTCGTAAAGGTCTGCAGGAACAACGTAAAAGCTTGGCTTGTTGTTGCTCAACACCGCAAATGGTTCGTTGTTGGCACGCCTTATGGTGCCCTGCATGTCACTGCGGAAATCAGAAATACTGGTGGTCATCTTGGTAAGAACTTCTTCCATAATCAGCCCCTCAGCTTTCAACTCAAATGTACGAAATTTTGTACAAAACCGCAATACTCCAAATAAATGAGCGTGGCCGGACCAAACCGGCCCGGCCACTTCTCTTGAAATTAGTTACGCCATGCGTGCGCGCAGGTTCTCTGCCAGAGTTGCGAGGAAGTCCTCGGTGGTCTGCCAGCCCTGCTCGCCGCCAACCAGCAGCGCCAGGTCCTTGGTCATGTTGCCGGACTCAACGGTCTTGATGATTACGTCCTCAAGGGTCTCGGCAAACTTGGCAACCTCAGGGGTGCCATCGATGCCGGCACGCGCGATGAGGGCGCGGGTCCAGGCAAAGATGCTGGCGATTGGGTTGGTGGAGGTCTTCTTGCCAGCCTGCCAGTCACGGTAGTGACGGGTCACGGTGCCGTGTGCGGCCTCGGCCAGAGTGGTCTTGCCGTCCGGGGTGGTGAGAACCGAGGTCATCAGACCAAGCGATCCGAAGCCCTGTGCAACGGTGTCAGACTGCACGTCGCCATCGTAGTTCTTGCAGGCCCAGACGTAGCCACCCTCCCACTTGAGGGCTGCGGCAACCATGTCGTCAATCAGGCGGTGCTCGTAGGTGAGACCAGCTGCCTTGAAGCGGTCGGCGTACTCGGCGTCGAATACCTCCTGGAAGGCGTCCTTGAATGCGCCATCGTAGGCCTTGAGGATGGTGTTCTTGGTGCTCAGGTAAACCGGGTAGTTGCGCGACAGGCCGTAGTTGAAGCTGGCGCGAGCGAAGTCACGGATGGAGTCCATGTAGTTGTACATACCCATTGCAACGCCGCCGTGCTCCGGGTATTCGGCCACAGTCAGGGTCTGGGCAGGGCTGCCATCGGCTGGGGTGTAGGTCATGGTTACGGTACCGGCACCTGGAACCTTGAAGTCGGTTGCCTTGTACTGGTCACCGTGAGCGTGACGACCGATGATGATCGGCTTGGTCCAGCCTGGAACCAGGCGAGGCACGTTGGAGATGATGATTGGCTCGCGGAATACAACGCCGTCGAGGATGTTACGGATGGTGCCGTTTGGGCTCTTCCACATCTTCTTCAGACCGAACTCGGTAACGCGGGCCTCGTCCGGGGTGATGGTTGCACACTTCACACCAACACCGTGCTTGCGGATGGCGTGTGCGGCATCGATGGTCACCTGGTCGTCGGTAGCGTCACGGTTCTCGATGCTCAGGTCGTAGTACTCCAGGTCGACTTCGAGGAACGGCAAAATCAGGTTGTCCTTGATGTTCTGCCAGATGATGCGGGTCATCTCGTCGCCGTCTAGCTCGACGACCTTGCCTACTACCTTGATCTTGGACATTGAGTCACTCCAAATGCTTGAAATTCGCTGAAATTCGGGGCATCCGATGGACGCTTCCCGCCGCTTAAAGCCTACCTTTTATCACAATCCCAAAACACGGCAACCTGTAATCGCTTCCCGTCTTTAGGATGAACACATGACTTATTTCGGCAAGCGCGCCAGACAATTTTTGCTATCGACGGCAACCGTAATCGGGCTTGCCCTTTCGGTTGTTGGCCAGTCTGGCTCAGTAGCCACCGCTGCTCCGAGGCTGGCGGCATCGCCGGTTCCCGCAGGCGCCATCACAACCCAGAGCGTTGGACTCCAGATGTTCATGTGGCCATGGGTTTCGCTGCAGACCGAGTGCACCTACGTGCTTGGTCCGGAGCACATCGACTGGATCATGGTTTCACCACCGCAGGAGGATATCCGCGGTCCACAGTGGTGGACCCACTATCAGCCAGTGAGCTACTCGCTCAATAGCCAGCTCGGCACAGAGCAGCAGTTTGCAGACATGGTTACCGCCTGCAACGACGCCGGCGTCAAGGTGATTGTTGATGCCGTCATCAACCACATGACCGGCAGCAGCTCGGGTACCGGGTTCGACAACACCGCCTACACCAAGTACAGCTACCCCGGCCTCTACGATTCCAGCGACTTCCACGCGGGTCTGGCCAGCATCGATCCGCCAAACTACTGCAACCGCCAGATATCCAACTACGACAACGTCTTCGAGGTGACGCACTGCGAGCTTCTCGGTCTCTCCGACCTGGCAACCGAGAAGCAATCGGTGCGTCAGACCATCGCCGACTACCTGAACCACCTGATTGACCTCGGTGTCGCGGGCTTCCGCATCGATGCCGCAAAGCACATTGGCCTGACTGACCTAACCGCCATCCACCAGCTGCTGAAGCCAGTCAACGGTCAGCCACCGTATTTTGTTCAGGAGTCAATTGGCTCGGCAAACTACAACGCAAGCTGGACCGGCAACGGAGACGTCTTCGCTTGGGACTACCAGTCACTGTTCGAGGCCATGTTCGGCGGTCAGATTGGATACGTGAAGCCAAGCGCAACCGTCTCCGCCATCGTTGGTAATCCAGACAACACCGTGATCATGGTTAGCAACCACGACACCGAGCGCTCCCCCGACTCGACAATCACCTACGCCGACTACAAGAAGTACCAGGCGGCCAGCGAGTTCCTGCTGGCGGACCCGCGCGGTAAGCCAATGCTCTACACCGGTTACGCCTACTTCATGGAGGACTCCGCGGCAGGCCCACCTCAGGCTCCGAGCGGCTTCTACCAGCCGGCTCAGTGCCTGCCGGGCTCCAAAGGCGCGGTTCAGCAGAAGTCCTACCCTGACGGCACCTTCATCTGCATGGAGCGCTGGACAGGCATCAAGGGAATGATGCAGTGGCACCACGAGGTTGGCAACGCGCCGCAGACAAACGTAACCGCAATCGGCAAGCTGGTCACGTTCACCCGCGGCACCGGTTTCTTTGCCGTCAACGGCAACCAGGCGAACGTCAAGGCGCCGATCACCAAGACCGTGAAGACCGGCCTGCCCAAGGGAATCTACTGCGATGTGGTTTCCGGTGGCGCTGCCGCCAAACACGGCAGCAAGTGCCTTGGCACCAAGGTAACGGTTGACTCCAAGGGACGGGCAACCATCTCCCTAGCCTCCATGACAGTGTTGGCTTTGGACAAGACAAACAAGCTAAAGTAGCGCAACGCGAAGCGCCCCGGCCGAGTAGGTCGGGGCGCTTCGCGTTTTCTGCGTTTTCTAGAGTTCCGCTAGACGAGGGAGTCTCGCCAGGCCTTGTGCATCTTGGCGAACTTACCGGTTCCCGCGATGAGCGCTGCCGGTGAGTCATCCTCGATGATCTGGCCGTGCTCCAAAACCAACACCCTGTCGGCGATGCTTACCGTGCTCAACCTGTGGGCGATGATGATCGCGGTGCGACCCGCCAGCAGCGTCTTGAGGCCCAGCTGCACCATGCGCTCGCTCGGGATATCCAGGCTCGATGTGGCCTCGTCCAGCAGCAGTACGGCGGGATTAGCGAGGAACGCGCGCGCGAAGGAGATCAGCTGACGCTGTCCCGCGCTCACGCGTCCACCGCGCTTGTTCACATCGGTGTTGTAGCCGTCCGGCAAGGCCATGATGAACTCGTGCGCCCCAACCGCCTTGGCGGCAGCCTCAATCTCCTCGCCCGTTGCATCCGGCTTACCCAGCGCAATATTGCTGGCAACGGAGCCACCAAACAGGTAGGCCTCCTGCGTGACCATCACAACGGCCCTTCGGAGGTCATCGTCCGCGATGTTCCTGAGGTCAACGCCGTCCAGGGTAATGGAACCGTGGGTTGGGTCGTAGAACCGGGCAATCAGTTTGGCCAGCGTGCTCTTACCGGCACCCGTGGTTCCAACCATGGCGATTGTCTGGCCGGCGGGAATGTTCAGGTTGAAGGTTGGCAGCACGGTCTTGCCGTTTGCGTAGTGGAACTCAACGTCGTTGAAGGCAAGCTCGCCGCGGGGGTTTTCCAACTTCACCGGCTTAGCGGGTTCCGCCACCGATGGCTGCTCCTCAAGCACGCCGCTGATCTTTTCGAGGGCGCTGTTGGCCGACTGGTAGGAGTTGTAGAACATGGCAATCGACTCGAGCGGGTCGAAGAAGCGCAGCGCATAGATTACCGTGGCGGTGAGCACACCGATGGCAAGGTGTCCGTCAAGCACTCGCAGGCCGCCCACGATCAGGACCGCGGCAACCGTGAAGTTTCCGATTAAGAGTTCACCCGGGTGATAGATGCCGAATAGCAAAATGGTGCGAGTGTTGATTTTGCGGTAATCCTCAACCAGCTCGTTGTACTTCTCCTGGTTGGCGCGCTCCTTGCGGAACGCCTTGACCGCGCGGATTCCCGTCATGGTCTCAACGAAGTGCACAATCAGGCGGGCGCTAGCAACTGACGATATGCGGTACGCCTTTCGAGTTTCGCTGGCGAACCAACTGACCAGGAAAGCCTGCGGAATCAGGGCCACCAGCAGAACCAGGAAGGCCAGCGGGTCCTGAGCGAGGATTGCCATCGCCGTAAAAATCATCGTTAGCGCGCCCGCCACCATCTCGTTGCCGCCTGTGTCCAGCAACTCCCTGATGGAGTTGAGGTCGTTCGTCATGCGGCTGATGAAGCGGCCCGAGGTGTACTTCTCGTGGAAGTCGATGCTCAGGCGTTGAATGTGCTTGAACAGTTTCTGGCGAAGCGCGTAGATGACCTTCTGGTTGGTCACGGCCGCGTAAGAGATGAAGAACGCCATCCCGGCGGCGGCAATAATCGCAGCACCGATGTAACTTCCGGCAACCTGCCAGAGCGGAACCCAGTTGTTCTTGAGAGCCGCGGGAAGCGCCTTGTCGATGCCGAAGCCAATCAACAGCGGCCCGATTACTCGCATCAGCGTGGAGATAACCACGGCCCCGAGGCCCACGAACAGCCTGGCCCGGATTGGTCGAACCAGCTCTGCCAGAAGACGCAGCGATCTGGCGCGAACGGCTTTGGATTCCGCCTTGGTGAGGTCTGACTTTTCCTCATTGTTTACGCCGTGCATGCTCATTCGGACACCTCCAGGCTCTCTCGGCCGTCAATGTCCTTCGCTTCATCATCGAGGCTGGAGATAACGAATCGGTAGTGCGCGCTGGTTTCAAGAAGCTCGCGGTGGGTTCCGAACGCGGTGATGCGGCCATCCTCCAGGAGCGCCACCTTGTCGGCCAGCTGAACCGTGCTTGGTCGGTGAGCCACGATGAGGGCCGAGGTTGTAGCCAGGACAGTCCTGAGTGCCTCCTCCACCAGTGCCTCTGTGTCAACGTCGAGCGCGCTCAGGGGATCGTCCAAAACCAGCACCTTGGGCTTGGCCGCTACGGCGCGGGCCAGGGCAAGGCGTTGACGCTGGCCGCCGCTGAGGCTCATGCCCTCCTCGCCAATCTTGGTATCCAGGCCCTGAGGCAAGTCGTAGGCAAAGCCAGCCTGGGCAATCTCGAGCGCCTGGGTCAGGTCTGCCTCAGTGGCGTTCGCATCGCCCAGCAGCACGTTCTCCCGAACACTGGCGCTGAATAGCGTGGCGTCTTCGAAGGCCATCGCGATGTTTGAACGCAGGTCCTCCCGGGTTAGGTTCCTGATGTCGACGCCATCGAGGAGAATCTGCCCGCCGGTTACGTCATAGAGGCGCGTGATTAGGGCCGTCAGCGTGCTCTTGCCGCAGCCAGTGACGCCAATAAGGGCAACCGATTCGCCCGGTTCAATCACCAGGTCAACGCCCTTGATCAGTTCCTCGCCGCCAACTGGCACGTCGGCAAAGCGGAAGCGCACATCCCTGAATTCCAGACGCCCCTGAGGGTTTTCAATGGCCTGAACCACTTCTGGGTCGGTGATCTCCACCGGCGCGTCCAGCACCTCGAAGAAACGCTCAACGGCGGTCTTTGCATCCAGGGTCATCGAAAGCATGAATCCGATGGACTCGGTTGGCCAGCGCATCACGGTGGCGGTGGCAAAGAAGGCAACCAGCGAACCCACGGTAATCTGATGCGTTGCCATGAGGTACACGCCAGCAAGCAGGGCGAATCCGGCGGCGAACTCCGGAACCAGAATCAGATAAATCCAAATTCCAGCGATGAGCTTCGCCTTCTTCACCTCGGTCTGGCGCAGCTCATCGGAGTCTGCCGCAAACTTGGAGGCCATGAACTCGCCGCGGCCGAATGCCTTGAGAACGCGCACGCCGTGGATAGCCTGCTCAACGCTTGTGGCGAGGTCGCCGCTCTGGTCCTGACTGAGCCTAGCCATGGTGTGGTACTGGCTCTCAAACCTGAATCCCTTGAACCAGATTGGAATGGAGAAAACCAAGAAGATGGTGCCGAGGATCCAGTTGATGCTGAACAAAACGCCAAGGCCGATCACAATGACGAAGGCGTTTGCGGTAAGCATCACTAGGCCGAATGACAGCCAGCGACGAATCAGCGAGAGGTCTCCGGTTGCGCGGCTGAGAAGCTGGCCGGATGGCCATCGGTCGTGGAATGAGACAGGCAGGTCCTGCAGCTTGGCGTAGAGCGAGCGGCGAAGGTTTGCCTCAACGTGGGTGCCTGGCGCCAGCACCAGCCAGCGGCGCAAGAACAGAAGCCCAACTTCAACTACGCCGATGCCAAGGGTTGAGAGAGCAAGACCCCAAACCATCGCCACGGTTCCGTGAGACTGCAGAGAGTTTATTAGTCGGCTGAGCACCTGCGGCATGTATAGGGCCGCGCCGTAGCTCCCGAGTGCGGCAACTGTGCCCCAGACGGTGCGGGGAATGGCGCTCTTTGCGTAGGGAAAAATTCGCAGCAGCGTTGCTGTTGTACTTTGTTGGGACATCTTTGTTTTGAACCTAAACCGCCAACCGGTTATTCCGATTAGCCCTTCAGCCTAACAAATCAAATTGCCAGCGCCCTGCGATTCGGGCATTTTCCACAGCCTCTAGCGGTGCTTGTATTCCACGCCACCGAGGGAAAGCCAAACCACAATTCTGTGACTGTCAACCCAGATGGGGTAGCAGCTGGTCATGGTCATATAGTGACCACCGGCAACCGCTCCGATTAGTTCGGCCGGCACGGGCGCAACCACGCCAATGTCGCTCGGCTTCACAATCTTGGTCTGCATGTAGACGTAGGTGTAAATGGCGTCGCGGGTTTCGACGTAAACCTTGTCGCCGGGGCCGAGTTTATCGATGTCACGGAAGGTGCCGCCGAAGCCACCGCGATGCGCGGCAACCGCGAAGTTACCCACGCCGCCAGGCAGGGCAGTGCCGCGGAAGTGACCGACTCCAATTTCATTCAGCGTCGGATGCCAGCGGGTTCCCTGGCCAATCAGACGAGCCCAATCCTTGCCAAACCTTGGCACGGTCATGCGGGCAAATACCTCGCCCTCCTTTTGAGGATTCAGCGGGTATTTGGCGTCAGCTCCCTGAGGATTGCCAAAGTGGAAGGAGTGGGCCCTGTCAGACTGCATGCCTCCCACGATGGCATCGCCGGCAATCATCGGCCAGTACTGACTGAGCAGTCCCACCACACCGGCTACAACGAGGGCAACCGAAACCCAGCGAATGGCCAACACTCGGCCCCGCCTTGGCTTGGAGATACCCGCTGCTGCGGTTGGTTTTTTCAGAAGCATGACTTTCAGATTGTAAGCCGAGCCGTTTCGCCACTCCGGGGAAACTGGGTTCGGGCCTAGTGGAAGAAGTGGCGCTCGCCCGTGAAGTACATGGTTACGCCCGCGGCCTCGGCCGCGGCGATTACCTCTTCGTCACGAACCGAGCCGCCGGGCTGAACCACGGCACGCACTCCGCCATCGATGAGAATCTGCAGACCGTCTGCGAATGGGAAGAACGCGTCCGAAGCCGCTACCGCTCCGCGGCTGCGCGATACCGAGCGGTCCACGGCGAGGCGGCAGGAATCCACGCGGTTCACCTGGCCCATGCCAATGCCAACCGAGCTGCCGTCTTTGGCGATGAGGATTCCGTTCGACTTCACGGAACGGCTGGCGCGCCAAGCGAACTTAAGCTCCTCGAAGGTGGCGGCATCGGCCTTTGGCCCGGCAACCAGCTTCCAGTCGTTTGTGTTGAAGTTAGCGAAGGTGTCCGGCTGCTGCACCAGGATTCCACCGGAAATCTGTCGCACCTCAAGACCCTCGCGGCTGTAGTTCTTAGGTAGCTCCAGAACTCGTAGGTTCTTCTTTGCCAGCAGAATCTCGAGCGCTCCGGCTTCGTAGCCCGGCGCCACAATCACCTCGGTGAAGACATCGGCAACTTCCTTGGCCATTCCCACGGTCACGGTTCGGTTAGCGGCGATGACACCGCCGAACGCGCTCATTGGATCGCACAGGTGAGCCTTCTGGTAGGCGCTCAGGATTGGGTCAGCTGCGTCAGCCGAAGCGATGGCGATTCCACAGGGATTGGCGTGCTTGATGATTGCCACCGCTGGCTCGGCGAAATCGTAGGCCGCGCGAAGGGCCGCATCGGCGTCAACAAAGTTGTTGTACGACATCTCTTTGCCGTTGAGCTGGCGAGCCTGGGCGATGCCCTGAACGGCACCGTCACCCGCCGTCTTGTAGAGAGCCGCTGCCTGGTGGCTGTTCTCGCCGTAGCGCAACACGTTGCTCAGCTTGCCCTCGATGGCGATCTCCGGAGCGAAGCCAGGGTTGCTGTTGGTGATCTCCTCGGGGGCGCCAACCTTGCTCTTCCAGGCGTTGC
>JBJTNC010000094.1:0-2985 GCA_046073865.1 Micrococcales bacterium
CGAGAACAGCAGGGCTTCGGCACGCGGTGCCACGTCACCCTTGCGGTGCAGCAGCAGGTTTCGAATCTCCTGCCCCAGCTCGGTCCCGCCGGGCTCCAGGGTTCGGACCACGTTGTGTCCCAGTTCGCGCAGCTTGGCCTCTAGGGCGTCGGCTTGGGTTGACTTACCCACTCCATCGATGCCCTCGAAAGTGATGAAAAGACCGGTCATTGTTGCGCGCTACTTAGCCTTGCGAGTTGCGCCGCGCTTCACGGTCTTGGCAGGTGCCGCCTTGCGGGCTCCCGCCTTGCTCACCTTCGCTGGCGCCTGGCCCGGCTCCAGTCCCAGCTTCTCGCGGCGGATTGCGAGCAGTTCGTAGGCGCGGTCATTGCTCAGTTCCTCGATGGTTTCGTCCTTCGGGATGGTTGCGTTCACGAAGCCATCGGTGATGTACGAACCAAACTGGCCGGTTTTGGCAACAACCTTGCCGCCAGAGGCCGGGTCCTCCCCAAACTCCTTCAGCGGCGCTGCAGCTGCGGCGCGGCCACGGTACTTCGGCTGGGCGTAAAGCTCAAGCGCCTGCTCGATTGTGTAGCTGAAGATTTCCTCTTCCGCTGCCAGGCTGCGGCTATCGGTTCCCTTGCGGAGGAATGGACCAAACTTACCGTTCTGGGCCGTGATCTCCTCGCCGGTCGCCGGGTCAACGCCAACAACGCGTGGCAGCGAGAGCAGCTTCAGTGCCTGATCGAGAGTGATGGTTGCGGGATTCATCGACTTGAACAGAGACGCGGTCTTGGGTTTGTCGCTGCCATCAGCGATGGTCACGTAGGGTCCGTAGCGTCCGTCCTTGAAGAGGATTTCCGCGCCGGTTTCCGGGTCTAGCCCTAAGACTCTGTCGGTTGCAACCGGGGCATTGACCAGCTCGGTGATCTTTGCCGGGTTCAGTTCATCCGGTGCGAGGTCTTCGGGCAGGTTCACAACTCGGCGGCCATTCTCGTCCGCACCGTCAACGCCAGGGGTTCCGGCAACCTCAAGGTACGGACCGTACTTTCCAGTGCGGAGAGTTACGCCATCGCCCATGGCAAAGCTGTTGATTGCACGGGCGTCCTGGTCAACCATCGACTCAACGGTTGGCAGCAGACCCTTGTCCTGGCTTTCACCAAAGTAAAAACGCTTCAGCCAGGAGAGCCTGTCTAGCTGACCGGAGGCAATCTTGTCGAGGTCCTCCTCCATCTGCGCGGTGAATGCGTAGTCCACCAGCTGACCGAAGTTCTCCTCTAGGAAGCGGATAACGGTGAAGGCAATCCACTCTGGAACCAGGGCCTGGCCGCGTCGGTGGATGTAACCCTTGCTAACGATGTTGCTGAGAATGGATGCGTAGGTTGAAGGGCGGCCAATGCCGTCTTCTTCCAGGGCCTTCACCAGAGATGCCTCTGTGTAGCGGGGTGGAGGCAGAGTCTGGTGGTCCTTGGCGAAAACCTCAACCGGGGTCAGGGAATGACCAACCTCAAGGTTTGGCAGTTTCTTCTCAGAGCGCTCGTCGTCATCGTTGCGGCCCTCATCGAAAGACTCCTCGTAGGCCGCCATGAATCCGCGGAAGGTTACAACCGTTCCCGAAGCCGTGAACTCGGCCGAGGCAAACTGGGTTCCATTCAGGGGCGAAACCGAAATCTTGGCGGTGGTGGTGCTCACCCTGGCGTCCTGCATCTGGCTTGCAACGGTTCGCTTCCAGATGAGGTCGTAGAGGTCGAGAGCGCGGCCCGAGAGCACGCTGCGCAGATCGGCCGGCGTACGGAAAACTTCGCCAGCCGGACGAATGGCCTCGTGGGCCTCCTGGGCGTTCTTGTTTTTGCCCGCGTACTTTCTCGGGGCGTCCGCAACAAACTCGGCACCAAACATGGCCTTGGCCTGGTTGCGTGCAGCCGTGATCGCCTGATCGGACAGAGTAGGCGAATCGGTTCGCATGTAGGTGATGTGACCGTCCTGGTACAGCTGCTGGGCTGTGTCCATGGTCTGCTTGGCGCTCATTCGAAGCTTGCGGCTGGCCTCCTGCTGCAGGGTGGAGGTGGTGAATGGTGCCGCGGGGCGACGCACCGATGGCTTGGACTCAACATCCTGAACCTTGATGACGGCGCTTGAATCCAGCACGGCTGCCGCAACTGCCTCGGCCGAGGCCTGGTCCAAAACCAGGACGTCGGTTTTCAGTCGGCCCGAATCGTCGAAGGAATCGCCGGTTGCAATCTTCTTGCCGGCCAAGGTGACGAGCTTGGCCTCGAACGGGGCCTGGGTTGAGTCTCCGGTCTGGAAGGTTGCCTTCACATCGTGGTAGCTGGCGCTCACGAAAGCCATGCGCTCGCGCTCACGCTCAACCACGAGTCTGGTTGCTGGGCTTTGCACGCGGCCTGCACTCAGGCCGCGGTTAATCTTGCGCCACAGCACTGGCGATAGTTCGTAGCCGTAGAGTCGGTCAACAACGCGGCGGGTTTCCTGAGCCTCAACGAGGTTGGTGTCCAGCTCTCGGGTGTTGTTCACGGCGTGCTGAATTGCGTCCTTGGTGATCTCGTGAAAGACCATGCGCTTTACGGGAACCTTAGGCTTCAGAACCTGCAGCAGGTGCCAGGCAATCGCCTCTCCCTCGCGGTCCTCATCTGTTGCGAGCAGGAGTTCGTCGGCTCCGGCGAGCGCCTTCTTGAGATCGGAAACCGTCTTGCTCTTACCGGCGGAGATGGCGTACATGGGCTCGAAGTCGTTCTCTATGTCGATTCCGAACTTACCAACCGAGGTCTTCTTCTTTTCGGCGGGAACGTCTTTGGGTTCTACGAGGTCGCGAATGTGTCCCACTGAGGCAAGCACCTCATAGCCTGGACCCAGGTACTTAGAAATCGTTTTGGCCTTAGCCGGCGACTCCACGATTACCAATTTCGAACCCAAGGGCGAGTCTCCTAAAAACTAGGCCGAGCATTTGCTGCGGCAGTTGCAGTTGCGACTAGCACTATACCCATAAGT
>JBJTNC010000095.1:0-4181 GCA_046073865.1 Micrococcales bacterium
CAACCGGAAGTTCAAGCTTCAACTCGGCTGGAGCCTCAATCTTCTCGCCCTTGAACTCCGAGACCGCCTCGCCGATCATTCGCAGGTGGCGCTGAAGGACCTCGAGATTCGCGGCGCCGGAAACCTGCTGGGTGGCGAGCAGTCCGGGCACATCGCGGGTGTTGGCTTTGACCTCTACCTGCGAATGATCGGCGAGGCGGTCTCGGAGTTCAAGGGCGAGAAGATTGAGGCTCCAGCCGAGTTGAAGCTTGAACTTCCGGTTGACGCACACATTCCCAACACCTACGTTGACTCGGATCGCCTGCGCCTCGAGGCCTACCACAAGCTCTCCGCGGCATCGGGGGAGAAGGGCAGCAAGAAGCAGCTGGAGGCCATTCTCGCCGAGCTGGAAGACCGCTACGGTGCGGCACCGCAGAGCGTGAAGAACCTGATCGCCGTCACCGAGTTGCGTCAGCTGGCCAACCGTCTGGGCCTCAAGGAGTTCAACGGCCTGGGTTCGCAGGTGAAGCTTGCGCCACTGGATCTGGATGAGGCCGAGCAGGTGCGCCTGAGCCACCTGTTCCCGGGGTTGCGCTACATGCAGGGCTCGAAGCTGTTGATGGTTCCGGCCCCTAAAGACACCGATGGCGAGCCGCTGCGCGACCAGGCGATCATCGACTGGGTGTGGGCGTTCCTGGCCCGGGTGTTTCCGCCTAAGGCCTAGGCTCTAACGCAATGAACGCTGAGCCCCAGTTCCAGCGTTATTCGCAAAAGGGCGTTGGCAGTGAAGTTGGACCTTCCCTTTAAAATCCGGTTAAGTTCCGCGGGTTGAATCTCGAGCCTGGTTGCCAGTTCCTTTTGCGTGAGACCAAGTTCAGAAATCCTGCTTTGGAGTTCGCGGCCGAGGCGGATGCGCTCTGCCTCCGCCTTGAAGCTTGCACTCAAAGTCTTAAGGGTAGCCTCATCGGCCGGAGTCAACGCGCCGAGCGCATCGGCCCAAGGTGTTTGCTCTGTAAGCTGCATCTTTTTCTCCACAGTTCAATATTGTGCTAAAACACAATTAAGTCAATGGTTGCTTTTGTGTTGGAATTCGCGAAGTTTTGCTCGGGCCTCCGCAATTTCCCGCTGCTGGCGCTTCTTCGATGGGTCCTTGCCTTTGTCGTAGATTGCGATGATCAGGATTCGATCGCCGGCTATCAGCGTGAAGAATACCCGCAGTAAGAGTCGCTGGTGATGAATGCCCAAAACATTGGAATCTAGTCCAATTCCTGATAGCACCTGAGTTGTAGTTGGCCCGAGCCGGAATTCCCAAAGCCCACCACCGAGGCTCTTTATCCACCGAGTACCGGCAAGGTCAAGCCCTTCGCTCTGAAGCAAATTTGTTAGCGCCGCTCGCGTGAGAAGGACCACGCCTCTGTCAACTTTCTTCAGGCTTGCCGCAAACGCACTCGAATCTAGGAACACCAATTCGTATTTTTGAGGCATCTCGAAAGGGTAGGCGAAAGCGAGACTGCGTGCGAAAACTTATCCACACCATCTCTGCCAGAATTGACCCATGACCAGTTCGGCCCCAAAAACCAATCTCCAAGACCTCATCGATGTGGCGCACACCCTGCGCGCACCCGGCGGCTGCCCATGGGACGCCGAGCAGACCCACCGCACGCTGGTGCAGTACCTGCTGGAGGAGACCTACGAGCTGATTGAGGCGCTCGAGGCGGGCAACCGCGACGAGGTAATGGAGGAGCTGGGCGACGTGCTCTACCAGGTGGTGTTCCACTCCGACCTCGCATCGGCCGGCAGCCTGGGGGAGCCATTCGACATTCAGGACGTGGCCGCCATCACGGCCGCCAAGATGCGCAACCGCCACCCGCACGTTTTTGGCACATCGGAGGAGCTGGAACGCTACGCCGCCAAGACCGGCGATGACGTGATGCTCAACTGGGATGCCCACAAGAAGCGCGAGAAGCCGGAGCGCTCATCGGTGCTTGATGGCGTTCCCCAGGCGCTACCGGCACTGGCCCTGGCCAACAAGGTGCTTGGCAAAGCCGAGAAGGCGGGCTTCATCGATGCTCAGGATCCTGACGCCGCCGTCATTCCGGTGAAGTCCGAGGCCGAGCTTGGCGGGCTGCTGCTTGCGATTGTGGCCGCCGCCAGAGCGCAGGGGCTTGACCCGGAGCGCGCGCTTCGCGAGGCAACCCGCGAGCTACAGGTAGAGATCCGCACCGCGGAACTTGAGGGCCAGGGGGCCTTCGACGCCGGCGTGATTGGCTCGGCCGAGTAGCGCCTACCGCGCATCGCACCAACCGCGCTCAAATAAAGTAAATCCCTCCAAACCAAAAGAGAGGGGCCGGTTGCCCGACCCCTCTCGCCCCAAGGCACATGGGGGACTAGTTGGCGAACGCCTCAATCGGTGGGCAGCTGCACACCAGGTTGCGGTCGCCATAGGCACTGTCGATTCGACGAACCGGCGGCCAGTACTTGTTGCGGTGCTGGTTGGCGGCAGGGAACACCGCAACCTCGCGGGAGTAAGGGTGGTTCCACTCGCCCGCGATGTTACGCGCCGTGTGTGGTGCGTTCACCAACGGGTTGTCGGTGAGAGGCCACTCTCCGGCTGCCACCTTTGCCACCTCATCGCGGATAGCAAGCATGGCGTCCACAAAGCGGTCGAGCTCCTCCTTCGGCTCCGACTCCGTTGGCTCAATCATGAGGGTTCCCGCAACCGGGAAGCTCATGGTTGGCGCGTGGAAGCCGTAGTCGATGAGGCGCTTGGCAACGTCATCAACCGAGATTCCAAAGCTGGACTTGATGCCGCGAATGTCGATGATGCACTCGTGAGCCACCAGACCGGCGTGACCCGCGTAGAGCAGCGGGAAGCCGCTGCTCAGGCGCTTGGCCACATAGTTGGCGGAGAGCACGGCGTTGGCGGTTGCGTTCTGCAGGCCGGCCTCACCCATCATCTGGATGTAGGCCCAGCTGATCACCAGCACTCCAGCCGAACCAAATGGCGCTGCCGAGATTGGTCCGTAGGCAGGCAGCTCAACCGGCGCCATGATGTGGCCAGGTAGGAACGGAGCCAGGTGCGAGCGAGCCGCAACCGGACCAATGCCCGGGCCACCGCCACCGTGAGGAATCGCGAAGGTCTTGTGCAGGTTCAGGTGCGAGACATCGCCACCAAACTTGCCAAACTTCGCGTATCCAACCACGGCGTTCGTGTTGGCGCCATCGATGTAAACCTGACCACCGGCAGCGTGCACGAGGTCGCAGATCTCCACCACGGCCTCCTCGTAAACACCGTGGGTGGAAGGGTAGGTGATCATCAGCGCGGAAAGGCGCTCGCCGGTCTCGGCAATCTTTGCCTTCAGGTCTGCAACATCCACGTTGCCCAGCTCATCGCAGGCCACAACCACAACCTGCATGCCGGCCAGCACGGCGGAGGCCACGTTGGTTCCGTGAGCAGACGATGGAATGAGGCACACGTTGCGCTGCTCGTCGCCGCGGCTCAGGTGGTAGCCGCGAATGGCCATGAGGCCCGCGAGCTCGCCCTGGCTGCCGGCGTTTGGCTGCAGCGAGATGTTGTCGTAACCGGTGATGTCGGTCAGCCAGCCGGAGAGCTCATCGATGAGTTCCAGGTAGCCCTGAACGTCCTCGGTTGGAGCAAACGGGTGCAGGCCGGCGAACTCCGGCCAGGTGACGGCAGTCATCTCGGCGGTGGCGTTCAGCTTCATGGTGCAGGATCCCAGCGGAATCATGCCGCGGTCCAGAGCGTAGTCCAGGCCGCCGAGTCTGCTGATGTAGCGCAGCATGGCGGTCTCGCTGTGGTGCGAGTTGAATACCGGGTGGGTTAGGTAATGGCTCTTGCGGGCGTGCCCACCGATGCGGCTGGCGCCGGCAACCGGTGCATCGCTGACACCAAACGCAGCGGCAATCTGAGCAAGCTCCACCCAGCTGCTGGTCTCGTCAACCGCAACCGAAACGGTTGAGGCGTCAACGATGCGCAGGGTGATGTTGTGCTTGCGAGCGGCCGACCATACTGCATTTGCGTCAACTCCGGTCACCTGGATGGTGTCGAAGAACACCGAGTGAGCCAGCTTGAGTCCGGCCTTCTCGAGGGTTGCTGCCAGGCCGGAGGCCTTGGCGTGAACGTCCTCGGCGATGGAGCGTAGGCCCGTTGGACCGTGGTAAACCGCGTACATTCCGGCCAT
>JBJTNC010000096.1:0-15909 GCA_046073865.1 Micrococcales bacterium
AGCTTGCTGGCTTACATCGCTGTGCTGTTTGTGGCACAGGTGGACTGGGCAACCGTGGCTAGCTCAACCGTTTTGCCCAAGTTCAACTTTGGCAAAGCTACCGCGGAGTTGCTGATTGCCCTGGCGGGGACCACCGTCAGCCCCTACCTCTTCTTTTGGCAGGCGGCCGAAGAGGTTGAGGAGCGCGGCGAGGCCGGGCCTGACGTTGACCTGGAGCACGTTCAGGCCATGCGCGGCGACGTGGCCTCAGGCATGATTACCGGAGTCTTCATCATGTTTGCCATCATGGTGACGGCCGCTGCCACGCTGAACGCAAACGGCATCACCCAGATCAACTCCGCCGAGGACGCGGCGAAGGCCCTGGCCCCGGTTGCGGGTCAGTTTGCAGGCCTGCTCTTCCTGCTCGGAATCCTGGGCGTTGGCCTGCTCTCAGTTCCGGTGCTAGCGGGTTCAACCGCGTACGCGGTGGCGGAGACCTTCGGCTGGCGGGAGAGCCTGGAGCTGGCCCCGAGGCAGGCGAAGGCCTTCTACGGTGTGATAATCGCATCGATGGGCGTGGCCCTGATCCTGAACTTCGCGGGAATTCCGCCCATGTACTTCCTCTTCCTGGCGGCGGTGCTCAACGGCCTCGCTGCCCCGGCGCTCATGGCCATGGTTTGGTGGCTTGCCCGGGACAAGCGGCTTCTGGGAGGTTGGGCATCGGGTTGGTTGAGCCAGTTGGTGCTGGCCGTTGCAACCCTCGCCATGGCGGTGCTTCCCGTTCTTTGGCTGCTGTCCGCCAGGTAGTCCGCCAGGTACTCCGAAAAGTACCCCGCAGAGAATTCACTTGCTAACAGCCAAAGTGAACGCAGGGTTAACAACAATTGGAATATGACTACCGCAAAGCCAGCCGCCAAGACCGCGGCAAAGACCACCGACGCTAAGCCAGCGGCAAAGACTGCCGCCGCTAAGCCCGCTGCCAAGCCTGCAGCAACCTCCGCCAAGAAGGCTGTCAAGCCTGCGGCTCCCGCAGTTGCACCAGAGGTTGCTGACGGCGACGCCTGCGCGCTACCAACCCCGGGATCGGAAACCGGCCCTAAGAAGCGCTTCCGCATGCTCACCGGCATCGATGACAGCGCCTTCTGCCAGAAGGTATCCGACGCCCTGGACGACGGCTACGAGCTCTACGGTTCGCCAACCATGACCTTCAACGGCACCAACGTTATCGTTGGCCAGGCCGTTGTGCTGAAGAAGCTGCCAAAGAAGGGCAAGCGCAAGTAGTAGGACTAGGCGTGCCTGCGGCTCGCCAGCCAAGAACCGACAATCACCATCGGGAGCCCAATGAGGAATCCGGTGGTGATTGGTTCGTTTAAGAAGACAATTCCAACCGCGATGGCAACGGCCAGGTTGGGATAGACGATGGTGGTGGCTCGCGCGCTGCCAACCATGGCAATGAGCCTGAAGAAGACCGTAAACGCGATTGCCGTGCACAGCACCCCCAGCCCAGCCAGCGCCAACCACGAGGCGGCGGATGCGCTGGCACCCTTTGCCGCAAAACCCGCGGTTCCCGGAATGGCGTAGATGAGGGCAACAACGGCCATGGAGAGGCCGGCCACAGCAACCGACGAAACCGAGCCCAGCTTGCGGTCCACAATCACGGGTGCAACCGCATAGCCCAGCGCGGCCAGCAGCATGGCGCCAATCCAGACGGGGTCAACCGCGTGACTGAACGCATCAACGCCCACAATGGCAACAACGCCACCGAATCCGAGTGCGAGTCCCACGAGATTTTTGCGATGCGCTGCGCTCTTGTCGCCGGCCAGGTAGGCAAGTGGAACTCCGAAGAAAGGCACGGTTCCAATAAGCAGGCTTGCCAGCGATGAGGTGATGTGCTGTTCCGCGGAGGTGAGCAGAATCCAGGGACCGGCCATCTCAATGAGCGCAAACGCAACGATGTAAGGCCAGTGCTTGATGGCGCTGCGGAGGCTGCCACTGCGGGCGGCCAGCGGAATAAGCACGAGCGCACCAATGGTCACTCGCGCCAAGACTATGGATGCTGGGTCAAATCCCTGCAGCGCGATGCGGATGAGGCCGTAGGGTATTCCCCAAAACAGGCTCACGGTTAGGTAGAGAAGGACGGCCTTGCGGTTCACCCGCCTAGCCTACTCGGGGTGAGAGAGCGCGTGATCCCGGCGCCCTTGCCACATTAGTAAAGGGGGTCTATACTAAAATCATGACCCCAAGCAACAAGATCGCAGTTACTTCTGCGCCAATTCTCCCCGCCCTCGCAGAGCGCTGGTCCCCACGCTCCTTCGACAAGTCCTACAAGCTGACCCAGCACGAGCTCCTCTCGCTGCTCGAGGCCGGCCGTTGGGCTCCTTCGGCTAACAACGCTCAGCCAACCCGCTACTTCGTGGTTACCCGCGATGACGCCAAACACGCAGCCATCTCGGCCACCCTGGCCGGCTGGAACCAGGCCTGGGCACCAGACGCCTCGGCAATCATCCTGGTTGCAGTTGCCGCCGCAAACGCCGATGGCAACCCGAACCCATTTGCCCGCTACGACGCCGGCCAGGCCGTTGCCCACCTTTCGGTTCAGGCACACGAGCTGGGTCTTCACGTGCACCAGATGGCCGGTCTCGACGCCGCTAAGGCAGCCGAGATCCTCGAGGTCCCAGCCGATCTCGAGCTGGTTGTCTCCATCGTCGTTGGCAAGATTGGCCCTGCAGACGCTCTGCCAGAGCCACTGCACGAGCGCGAGATCGCGCCTCGCGTTCGCAAGGACCTGGACGAGATCGTGCTCTACGGTCGCCCATAGTTTCAAAAAGCAAAATAGTCCCGAGCCATTTGGCTCGGCACTATTTGTTTAACTCAGAGTCTCTGAGTCAATAGGTTTTCGAGGAGCCCGGACCCACACTTAGCCGCCGTTTTCCACCGTCCACGTGGCAAGGTCGCGGCTATTGTTCTTGGCGTAAAACTCCAGCTCCTGAGCGGCCCAAACCGGCCACCACTCGTCGTGGTCGTGTCCGCTTCTTGCAACCCAGCGCTGCTGCCTTACCTTTTCATCGGCGTCAAGCCAGATTGCCAGGTTTGCAAACTCCAAGGTCACGGGGCTCAGGCTTCCGCAGCCCTCGATAATGAGCGGAGTGCCACCCTCAAACTCGCGCCAGGCCTCACGTCTGCCCAGTTCCCAGTCATACTCCTGCCAACTGGCCCTGGTTCGCCTGGCGGTTGGAGTGAGAACGTGCCTCACAAGGTAGTCGTGACCGGCCTGGAGGCCGTGCCATCCGTCATACAGGTCATCCATGTGAATAACCCTGGGAGCCGACTCGCCATCGCGGAAAAGCCGGTTCTGGAATTCTGCGGAGAAGGTGGTCTTGCCGCTTCCGGATCTGCCGTCGATGAGTATCACGGGCGTACGGACACCCTCGTCGATGAGATCTAGAACCGCGCGACTGGCGGCGTCGAGCAGATCCGACTTGGCGATTTGTTCAGGCACCTGCCTAGGTTACCCGCTAGCGGTGCTAGGCCTCGATGAGCACGTCCGGGTGGCGGTCGAAGCGGTAGCCACCGCCGCGTACGGTGCGGACGATGTCCTCGTAACCGGCAATCTTGGCGCGCAGGCGACGAATGTGAACATCGATGGTGCGGTCGTTCGGCGCCTCATCCTGGTCATCAAACCAGATTGCGTCGATTAGCTCGCGGCGGGTGATGGTCTCGCCGTCGTTCTGAATCAGGTAGTTCAGCAGCGAAAATTCCTTGTAGGTGAGTTCCGCGTTTGAGCCATCCACGAACACGCGGTGGCGGGCAACATCGATGACGATGCCCTTCGCTGCCTGGTCTTCCTGGTTTGCCTCCACGAGGCGGTCGAGCGAGCGCGGGTCGTGCAGCGCGGTGCGAACCACGTCGATGTTGCGGCCTCCGGTGCCGACAGGGGCGAGCGCCACAGCCGCGTAGGTCTCGCTAGCGGCCTGCGGCACAAGCTCGGCAACCGTCTTGCGAAGTGCCTGTACCAGATCGGCAAGGCTGACGCCCGCCGCGGCAGCGGTGGCCTCATCGATGCCCACGTATAGGGCGAAGCCGCGGGCCTCGGTTGCGGTGGTGGTTGGGGTTGAAGTCTTTAGAAGTGCGATGCTCATGATTAGTCCTTGAAATGTATGCGAGTTTGAAAGGGGAGTGTGGCTGAGGTTTAGCGACACATTCGCATACAGGCGCACATCAGCGAGGCGGCGTGGAGCTGCTCATTGCTGGTCTTCGAGAGTGCGCGAGTAATCATGTAAAAAGTATGAGTGACCATTCCCCTTAAGTCAAATCCGTTTATCCCTATAGGAATGGTAGGAAATGTTTTTTGCCGAGTCAGTGGCAGTCAGTCAGGCGTACGCGCGTCGAAATCTGGTTGAAGCTGGCGCGGGTTTCAATGCTCGGGGACCTGCTGTTCTTCAATCTATAGGTGACGCTCACCGTGCGGGTCTGACCCGGGTTGGTGGCAACCATGAAGACGAGAATCTCGTGGCCGCGGTCATAGGCGTCTCCCGCCCCGATGGGTTGGCCATCGAGGGAAAAATCGGTCGCCTCCGCTCCGATGGGCAGATAAACCGAGATCAGGTCCAGGTTGGAGCCAACGTGCCTATTTGCACCAATTGGTAGGTCCAGCCGAGGGGAGGTGTACGCAGGTAGCCCTGACTTTGGCGCCAGATTACTCACAGAGTCTGTGAACACGTTCACGCCGGTGGCGAGGCAGGTGGTCAGTACCTGACGCTGGTGCAGGTAGGCCTCGAGCTTGTTGCCGCCACCGTTTATGTCGGAGGCCAGAACATAATTTCCGGACGTGTCGGGTACCGCGCCCGAGAGATTCCAGGATCCGATCCTGCTCTCAACGCTCTTATCGGGCGACCAAACGTACAGCTCGTCGCCGGTCTTTGCGTTATCGAGGCTATTGACGAAGGCGTCTATTGCGAGCGGTTCACTTGTTAGGCGCTCGAAGAGTGCGCGCATAAAACCCGCGAGGAACGCGTTCTTCTTGGCTGGGTCGGGGTAGTCCGCGTAGATTCCCTTGGCCAGGTAATCCGCGGCGCTGTTGCTATCGAGGGTGTGGCCATCGTAGGAAACCGAGCCGGCTAGCGCGACCAGATTCTGGGTGATGCCCTGGCCTAGGAAGATCACTCCGTTTAGCTTTACGCCGAATATCTTTTTCCAGCTGTCATAGAGTTGCTGCCCGGCGTATGGCACGTGGGCCGACGCGTTCAGGTCCCGCCAGTCCGCGGGATCGATCATGCCCCAGATTGCGTTTGCATCGATGGGCAGGCTGCTGTGATCAACCGATCCGACCGAATCGAGGTAGGAGTCGCTTCCCACCTGCGCCAGGCGGACCTTCCCAGCCGTGATTCGCACCACCGCGAAAGAGCCCAGAATGCCGCCGGTTCCTCTCGCCTCCGCCAGATTCTGAGTTGCGAGCAGCCAGCTCTGGGTTCCGGATTGCTGTTTGAGCACGGCTCCAAACTGGGCGTACTTTTCCAGGACCGCGCGGTTTCGGTCCACTTTCGCCAACTCTGCGATGGCCGAGTCGACGATCTTGGGGTGGGAGATACCGCTCGATGGGATGGGTGCGGTGATTGCCGAAAGCACGTGAACCTGAGCAAAGATCGTGTGGATCCCGCCGGCAATCGACTTGGGGTCAGGTACCAGGCCGGCTCTGCCATCCACCAGCGGGTAAAGCATGGTGGCATTCGAGGCGATAGCGGAGACGCTGGCCGAGCCCTCATCAGCCAGGCGAATCCAGGGGCCAATTGAGGGCAGGCCGGATGCGGCGCGAACCAGAGGGTCCGCGAGGGCCGCCGCGGCAAGCCCGGAGTGGTCTCGAAGGTTATTCAGGGCCTGGGGCAGCTCGGCATTGCTGGTCGTTGTCAGGGACTTTAAATCGCCGTACTCCTGGTAGACCCCGTAGGCACCGAGAGCCAGCCGAATCACAAGGTAGATGGCGTAAAGACCAAGCACCCAGCGGAGCGTCCTCCAGGACGCGATCCTGGTAAGCGGGCGTAGCTGCAACTACTTGACCGGAATGGCGACCGTGGTGCTCTTTCCGAGGTAGCCGAAAGTGATGCGATAGATTCCGTGCAGCTGAGACAGGTTGCGAATCTTGATCTTGAAGCTACCGTCCTGGCCAGTCTTTGTCTTGCCGGCGTTGATGATGGTTCGGTTTGGCTGCTTGACGGTAAGGGTCACGTACTTGCCGCGGATGATGTGCCCGCCAACAACCACGGTGCCGGAGAGAATAACGTTGGTCCAGCCCGATCCGGTGACCTGGATGCGCGCCACAGCTTGGCCGGCGGCTCCGCTGGAGGTGCTAACCACCGGGTAAGCCATGGAACTGGTGGCGGATGAAAGAGCTAGGACCAGGCCTGCTGCCACTGCCGATATTTTGCTAAGAGTTTTCATTTCGAAACCCCCGGTTTCTCTAGTCGGTTCCCTTTGAGGAGAGCCTGCAATCCCAAAACGGGACCGCAATTGCAATGATACGTTGTGGTAACCGAATAAATAAAGTCCCATTCGTCTGGTTAGATTTCAATTAATACGTAGGCATCCGAAGATTTAGGGGGCACAGTTGAACATTCAGGACTACTGGCTCATTGTTCGCAAGCGATGGAAGCTGTTGGCTTCCATGGTGGTTCTCTCGCTGGCGGTTTCGTCGGCTCTAACCCTGCTGGCCACCCCCATGTATCAGTCTGTGGCCAAGGTGTTCGTTTCAACCGACTCCAGCTCCAGCATCTCTGACCTCGTGAGCGGCAGCAGTTTCGCGCAGCAGCGCGTGAAGTCCTACGCGGATCTAGTCACCTCTCCCGCCGTGCTCGACCCCGTGGTTCAGAAGCTGCACATCCCAGGCGACCGCCAGAAACTGGTGGACCGCATCAGCGCCTCCGTTCCACTGGACGAGGTTGTGATTCAGATTTCCGTGCTCGACGCCAAGCCGAGCCAGGCGGCCGAGATCGCCAACGCTGTGGCGGCTTCGCTGTCGAAGACGGTTGGCTCGCTAGAGACTCCTCTCAACGGTTCGCCATCGCCCATCAAGGTGAGCTTGGTTCAGGAGGGCACCATCAACGCGAAGCCCGAGACACCAAAGCCGCTGCTCAACTTTGCGCTCGGTTTGCTGATTGGTCTCGTGCTGGGAGTCGGACTCGCCGTACTCGCAGAGAGCCTCGACACCCGCATCCGTTCACCAAAGGACCTCGAAGAACTTGGTCAGGCCAGCATCCTGGGAGGCGTTGTGCTCGACCAGAGCTTCGTCACCTCGCCGCTGATTGTTCACGACCACCCCAAGAGCCGCAAGGCCGAGGCCTTCCGCCAGTTGCGCACCAACATCGAGTTTGTGGAGGCCGCACAGGATCGCAAGTCTGTACTAGTCACCTCCGCTGTGCCTGGCGACGGCAAGACCACCGTGGTAACCAACTTGGCCATCGCCATGGCGCAGAGCGGCAAGAAGGTTCTCCTGGTGGACTGTGACCTTCGTAAGCCAAAGGTTGCCAGGTTCATGGGCATCGAGGGTTCCGTGGGTCTGACCAACGGCCTGATTGGCAAGGCCTCGTTCGAAGACCTCATCCAAAAGTGGGGCCGCCAAAATCTCTACGTTCTGCCGGCGGGCAAGACGCCGCCAAACCCATCCGAGCTGCTTGGCTCTGAGGCCATGCGCAAGTTCCTGGCAAAGGTTGAGGGCGAGTACGACATCGTGCTGCTCGACTCGGCGCCTCTGCTTCCTGTCACCGATGCGGCGGTGCTCAGCCACATGACCGGCGGGGTGGCTCTCGTTGTGTCCATCGGACGAACCACTAAGCCTCAGGTTCGCGCCGCCATCGGCCACCTGGAGGCAGTTGGCGGCCGAGTGCTTGGAACCATCATCAACAAGATTCCAACCAAGGGTGCCGAGGCCTACCAGTACCGCTACTCCTACAAGGACAGCTACGGCCACTACGGCTACGGTGCCTACGGAGTTTATGGCGACAAGTACTCGGACGATGTGTACGGAGAAGACGAGGGCAAGGACAAAGGCTAGTTCATAGCTGACCAAGGGGATTTGGGTGAAGCTGCTATTTGTTTGCACCGGCAACATCTGCCGGTCGCCTGTTGCTGAACAAATGTTTCGTCAGATGCTGCAGGCGCACGCGATTACCGAGGACATAGAAGTTTTTAGCGCGGGAACCGCAGCGATGGTAGGCAGTGGCACGCACCCCCAGAGTTTGGCCAGTCTGGAGAAACTCGGTTACGCGGCCGAAGCCTCACCGGCCGCCCAACTCACCGCCGAAAAGGTGGAAGCCGCAGACCTCATCCTCACCTCGGAGGTGGCCCATCGAGCCGCCGTGGTGGAACTCAGCGTTCGAGCCAACCGATACGTGTTCACGCTAAAAGAGTTCGCCAACCTGGCCGAATACGAGCGCGAAAGCCGGGATCAGGCTCTGACCGGCGGAACCCTGCGGGAGCGGCTCGCCGAAACCATCACGCTCAGAGGATTTGCCTCGCCAAGCGACGACCTCGACATCGAAGATCCGTGGGGGCTTTCTTCCGAGCATTTTGAGACGGTAGCCACGGAAACAGAATCAAACCTCCAGCGGATCATCGGGTGGCTGAAATGACATTCAAAAAGCTAAGAAGACTTCTGGTTCTCACCGACTTTGTGGCAATTTCACTCGCGCTGGCGGCCGCATACGTGTTGCGATTCGGTGCCGAGGAATTTCCGGTATCGGTGAAGCGAGACGGTTTCATGCGGTTGGCGCTAAGCCCCCAGGTGCAGAGCGCAGTGGTGCTCACCCTCTGGCTTTTCCTGCTGGCCAACCACCACAGCCGCGACCGCAGAATCCTTGGCGTTGGCTCGCGCGAGTACCGAAGGACCGTTCGCGCTGGGCTCTCGGTGCTGGTCTACCTCGCGGTCTTCGTTTTCATCTTCAAGATTGACCTACCACGACTCTTCATCAGTTACGCGATCGGACTCGGCATTCTCACCACGCTCACGGGTCGCTGGGCTTGGCGGCAGGCGATCACGCGCCTCAGGCAAAAGGCGAACCTCATTCAGCGGGTTGCGGTGATTGGCCCATACGACCAAATTCGCGACGTTGCCAAGCGTATGCTCGCATCTCCCATCGACGGCTTTCTACCAGTTCTGCTGATTCCAGACCTGCCAACCACGGTGCAAACCGCGAAGGTTTCGGGCCGGCAAATTCCCGTAGTCACAGTGACGGACGCACTCCTACCGCCACTCCAGGAGCACGCCGTCGAGGCCGTCTTCATCATTGGCTCGGCAACCATCACCGAGGATGTGCTCAAGCGGGTGTCTTGGCGCCTGGAGGGATCGGGCATAGACCTCATCGTTGCCAGCAACCTGCTTGACATTTCGAGCAACAGGCTCTCCACCCGCAGCATCGCGGGACTAGCGGCGATGACCGTGGACATTCCCCGATTCACCGGATTGAAATTCTTCTACAAGAGGATGGTTGACATTGTCTTTGCAACAATCGCCCTTCTCCTTTCGTCGCCTGTCCTGCTTCTAGCCATTGCGGCGGTTTGGATTGAAGACCAGGGCCCAGTGTTCTTCACTCAGGAGCGCATCGGCCGCGGAGGCAAGCCGTTCAAGATGTACAAGATTCGCTCCATGCGAGTTGGAGCCGAAAAGTCGCACGAGATCCTCGCCCAGCTGAACGAGTCCCCAAACACGGTGATGTTTAAGTCCAGCCACGATCCTCGCGTCACCCGCTGCGGCGCCTTCATCCGCCGATTCTCCATCGATGAGCTGCCGCAGTTTGTGAACGTTCTTGCCGGCCACATGAGCGTGGTTGGGCCACGACCACCGCTGCCATCAGAGGTTGCAAAATACGAGGCAAAGGCGCAGCGGCGCCTGCTTGTTAACCCCGGAGTCACGGGACTCTGGCAGGTTTCGGGACGCAATTCCCTCAGCTGGGATGACACCGTCCGCCTGGACCTCGACTACGTGGAGAACTGGTCCGTGGTTGGCGACCTCCTGATTGTGCTGAAAACATTTGCGGCGGTGCTTCGCGGTTCTGGAAGCCCGGAGAAAACAAACGGCGACGAAGACTCCTAGACTTCCCACATGGACACTCACTCGAACCGGCTCGAGGGCTTTGGCGCTGCGATGCGTCTGGCACTCGTCGAAGCTGACCGTGCCGCGAAAGCCAGCGGCGACGTACCCGTGGGGGCTGTGCTGCTAAACCCGGCGGGACAGGTGATAGCAAAGGGCCGAAACGAGAAAGAACTTCACAAGGATCCAACCGCACACGCCGAGATTGTTGCCATAAGAGAAGCCACCCGGGTGTTGAATGACTGGCACCTCGATGGCTGCACCCTGGTGGTTACCCTCGAACCCTGCGCCATGTGCGCCGCCGCCATCGTAGCCGCGCGAATTCCCTGCGTTGTATTCGGCGCCTGGGATGAGCGAGTGGGAGCCGCCGGTTCGCTCTACGACATAGTCAGAGACCCCCGCCTTGGAAAGCCCGCCGAGGTCATCGGGGGAGTGCTAGAGGCGGAATGCTCCAAGTTGCTGAAAGACTTCTTCGCCACCGCCCGCTAACTGCAGTTGGCGCGGGCCCTCGCGAATCGGGTAAACTATCCCACGGTGACGTGTCCGAGCGGCCGAAGGTACATGTCTCGAAAACATGTGTGGTTGAAAGACCACCGTGGGTTCAAATCCCACCGTCACCGCCAGCCAAAATCCCCCACACTCCGTGGGGGATTTTGCTTTTGTGGATTTGAACTCGCCTCCCGGTGGTTGTTCGTAGGCGTCTGGTGGCTGGTGGTCTCGGCCCTGCGATCCGCTGTCGCGAATCGCTGATCGGGTCCAACCTTCTCTCCTAGACTGAAGCGATGATTGGTCTTGGAACTCTCGTAAATGTCGCCGCCATTGTTGCCGGGTCCGCAATCGGTGTGCTGCTGGGTTCGCGCCTACCAGAAAAGACCAACAAGACCGTGACCGATGCCCTTGGCCTACTGGTTCTCGTCCTGGCCGGTCTCAACCTCACCTCCCTGAGTGACAAGGGCTTCGTGGCCGCGGCAGGCGCAGCGGGCACCTTTTTGATCGTGATTTTTGCCATGCTCTTTGGCTCCATCACTGGTTCGCTCGCGGGAATTGAGCGCAGGCTGGAGGGTTTTGGAGGCTGGCTGCAGAGAAAGCTGAGCCGAGGTAAAAGTGCGGGCAACGAAGCCCGCGAGCGATTCATCGCAGGATTTGTCAACGCCTCTCTGCTTTTCGCAATCGGCCCCATGGCGGTTCTGGGAGCCATGAGCGACGGCATGGGGCACGGCCCGAACACGCTAATCATCAAGGCGATTCTCGATGGCTTCGCCTGCATCGCCTTTGCCGCAAGCCTGGGATGGGGAGTGGCGGCAAGCGCCATCACTGTTGGCCTGTGGCAGGGATTCGTTACGGTGGGCGCGGCAGTTGCCGGCGACTTCATCCCAGCCGCCACCGTGGCCTCAATCACTGCAACCGGTGGCGTCCTAATGCTGGCCATCGGCATTCGCCTGCTTGGCGTCAAGCAGATAGCCGTGGCAGACATGCTCCCGGCTCTGCTGTTTGCCCCGCTGCTCACCTGGGCGGCGTCTCTGTTACCGGCCTAGATGGCTGTTACTGGCCTAGATGGCGGCTACTTGCCTAGGTTGAAGTTGGCCAACTTCTCCAGAACTGGCAGTGCCGCCTCAAGGGTTTCGAGTTCCTTGGCTGATAGCTCCGCAATTTGCTCGTTAACCGCTCCAGCACGTGCTGTGAAGATCTGTTTGATGGTGTCGTAGCCATCTTCAGTGAGAGTCAGCAAAACTGCGCGTCCGTCATCGGGATTAGGAGCTTTGGTAACCAGTCCAACGGCGTCCAACGAGGCAACCAGGCGAGTCATGACGGGAAGAGCCAAACCCTCCGCCGCTGCCAGATCGGTGACCCTGGCCTCGGTGAGGCCAGCCAGGGTTGCCAGTGTCGAAACCTGGCTTGGGGTCAACTCGGTGGCTGCTGCTTGGCGTGAGAGGCGACCGAGCCGAATCATCGCGAGTAGAAGCCGCCCACCCACTGATTTTGGCTGCTTCTGGCTCATCGATGCTCGTCCTCTACTGCTAGTTCACTCGGAACCCCTCCGCTAACCGTATCCGTTTGTCGGGCCGCAGGAGCAGGGAATTGGTCAAACGTGAGCATACTTAGGTATGGCCAAACTAGATTTCCAGCAGACAGAACTGGTGCTAACGCTCAGTCCGCTGGAGAAGCTCATCTCATTCAACGGCGGTTACCGCATGCCTCTCGCCCACATAGTAGGCGCGGAGATTCTCACCGGTCGCTGGGGGTACACCCTTGGTTGGCGCGTTCCTGGCACCTATCTGCCGTACCTGGTTGTGGCTGGTACCTACCTGAGGCGCAAGAGCAAGTCGTTTGTGATCTGGCGCTCGGGCCAGCAGGTGCTTCAAATCAACCTAAACGGCGGTTTCTACAATCGCGTCATCGTGGGGGTTGACGATGCCCAGCACTGGGTTGACGAGATCACCATGATGATCACCAGCTGCTAATAGCAGAAAAACATCAATTCGGGTTGCTGCAAAACAATATTGTTTACAAAACGCAAGCATTCGTTATAGGCTTGAGGTTTGCTCCCTAATTGCGCCCTCATATGGTGGTCGGCGCGCGCGTTGCATATTGAGGCAACGTTTTTGGAAGCGATCTCCCATCCACTCACACTTGAGTCACCCCACCCTTGGAGGGATTTTCTTTGGCTGCGAAAGACGCAAAGACTGTATTGACTGGCCGCACCGCACAGCGCCCATCGTTTGCAAAGGTTAAGGAGCCAATCGCGGTTCCAGACCTTCTGAAGCTTCAGACCGAGAGCTTTGAATGGCTCACCGGTGCAGACTCGTGGCGCGAGCTTGCAGGACCTAACGCAAAGAACGGTCTGGAGGAGATCTTCGAAGAGATCTCGCCAATCACCGATTCCACCGGTAGCTCCCAGGACGCCAAGATGGAACTTACGTTCATGGAGCCTTCGCTCGATGACCCGATGTTCACTCCTGAGCAGTGCAAGGAGAAGGGCAAGAGCTACACCCGCCCGCTCTACATCAAGGCAGAGTTCATCAACATCCAGACCGGTGAGATCAAGTCTCAGACCGTGTTCATGGGTGACTTCCCTGTGATGACCGAGAAGGGCACCTTCATCATCAACGGAACAGAGCGCGTGGTTGTCTCGCAGCTGGTCCGTTCGCCTGGTGTGTACTTCTCCGTTTCCACCAACACCACCGGTAACCTCGACGTCCGCAACAACAAGGCTCAGATCATCCCTAGCCGCGGTTCATACCTCGAGTTCCTCACCGAGTGGGTCAAGGACGAGCGTAAGCCTGTTGCACGCTTCGGCCAGCCAATCCTGCAGGTCCAGGTAGACCGTAAGACCAAGGTCTCGGCAACCATCTTCCTGAAGGCACTCGGCTTCACCGAGGAGCAGATCCGCGCAGAGTTCGCCGACATCAAGACCGCAGTAGAGGGCAGCTCCTACGGCTGGGAGTTCGACGTCGACCTGATCGAGAACACCCTTGCCTACGACAAGTCGAAGGTATTCGCCACCCCAATCACCACCAAGGAAGACGCACTCCGCGAGCTCTACCGCAAGGTACGTGGCGAGCAGGCCGGTGCCGAGGTTTCCGAGCAGTGGCTGAAGAGCACCTACTTCGACAACAAGCGCTACAACCTGGCACGCGTTGGTCGTCACAAGCTCAACACCAAGCTGGGCATCGAGGTTGGCGCTGAGAAGACCACCCTCACCCCAGAGGACGTCATCGCAACCCTGAAGTACCTGCTCATGTTCGACCTCTCGATCAAGAACGCCGCTTCCTCCAGCAACGCCCGCATCGAGTTTGAGCTGAACCTGAACGGCAAGAAGAGCAAGATCGCCATCTCCGCAGATGACATCGATGACTTCTCGAACCGTCGTATCCGCTCGGTTGGTGAGCTCATCCAGAACCAGATCCGCATCGGCCTCAGCCGTATGGAGCGCGTGGTTCGCGAGCGCATGTCCACCCAGGACATCGAGGCAATTACCCCTCAGACTCTGATCAACCTGCGTCCGGTTGTCTCGGCCATCAAGGAATTCTTTGGTGCCAGCCAGCTTTCGCAGTTCATGGACCAGAACAACCCACTGGCAGGCCTCGCCCACAAGCGCCGTCTCTCGGCCCTCGGCCCCGGTGGTATCGCCCGTGAGCGCGCACAGATGGAGGTACGTGACGTACACCCATCGCACTACGGTCGCATGTGTCCAGTTGAGACCCCAGAAGGTCCAAACATCGGTCTTATCGGTTCGCTAACCGCATACGCCCGAATCAACACCTTCGGCTTCATCGAGACCCCTTACCGCAAGGTTGTAAACGGCAAGGTAACCGACACCATCGAGTACCTTGACGCAGCACACGAGGATGGCATGACCATCGCGGGTGCCGACGTTGCCCTCAACGCCGACAAGAGCTTCGCTGCCAAGCGTGTAATCGCACGTTTCCGCGGCGACGTGGTTGAGGCCGCTTCCGAGGACGTTGACTACGTTGACATCTCCCCTCGTCAGCTGGCTTCGGTTTCCACCTCGCTGATTCCGTTCCTCGAGCACGACGACTCGTCGCGTGCACTGATGGGTGCCAACATGCAGCGTCAGGCAGTTCCACTGCTTCGCAGCTCGAGCCCATTCGTTGGAACCGGTATGGAGCGCGTGGCCGCAATCGACTCGGGTGCAGTTGTTGTCAACGAAGGCGCCGGAGTTGTTGAGGATGTAGACGCAGACGTAATCACCGTTGCCCTGGACAAGGGCGGCAAGCGTCAGTACACCCTGCGCAAGTTCGAGCGCTCGAACCAGGGAACCGCAATCAACCAGCGTGCAATCGTCTCTGTAGGCGACCGCGTTGAGGATGGCGACGTCCTGGCTGACGGGCCTGCAACCGAGAACGGCGAGCTCGCTCTCGGTAAGAACCTGCTCGTGGCATTCATGCCTTGGGAGGGTCACAACTTCGAGGACGCCATCATCCTGAGCCAGAACCTGGTCAAGGAAGACACCTTGTCCTCCATCCACATCGAGGAGTACGAGGTTGACTCGCGCGACACCAAGCTTGGTGCCGAAGAGATCACCGCCGACCTTCCAAACGTCTCCCAGGAGGCCCTGGCACAGCTCGATGAGAACGGAATCATCCGCATCGGTGCCGAGGTTCGCCCTGGCGACATCCTGGTGGGTAAGGTCACTCCAAAGGGTGAGACTGAGCTCTCGCCAGAGGAGCGCCTGCTCCGCGCAATCTTCAACGAGAAGAGCCGCGAAGTTCGCGACACCTCGCTCAAGGTTCCACACGGCGAGCAGGGTACCGTCATCGGCGTGAAGGTCTTCTCGGCTGAGGATGGCGACGACCTAGGCGCTGGCGTCAACAAGAAGGTTGTCGTCCACATCGCTCAGAAGCGCAAGATCACCGAGGGTGACAAGCTTGCTGGTCGTCACGGAAACAAGGGTGTTATCTCCAAGATTCTCCCCGTTGAGGACATGCCATTCCTTGAGGACGGAACCCCGGTTGACGTGGTTCTGAACCCACTAGGTATTCCTGGTCGTATGAACTTCGGTCAGGTCCTCGAGACCCACCTGGGCTGGATCGCCAGCCAGGGTTGGGAGATCTCGGAGGCCGACAAGAAGGGTTGGGCCGCAGCTCTCGTTGAGGAGATGTACAAGGGTGCACCCGGTACCAAGGTTGCAACCCCAATCTTCGATGGCGCAAGCAAGGACGAGGTTGTTGGTCTGCTAGCCAGCACCAACAAGAACCGCGATGGCGTTCGCATGGTCTCCGAAAAGGGTAAGGCCCGTCTGTTCGATGGCCGCTCCGGCGAGCCATTCCCAGAGGCAATCTCCGTGGGTTACATGTACGTGCTCAAGCTGCACCACCTGGTTGACGACA
>JBJTNC010000097.1:0-4788 GCA_046073865.1 Micrococcales bacterium
GCCAGGAGGTCCTGAGGAACGCGCCTACATGGCCGAGCACTACGAGAGCAACTGGTTCTTCGACGCGCACGTCTGGCGCAAAGACTCGCTCGAGCGGTACGAACTCACCGAGATTTTCCGCCAGAAGGACGAGAACTTCAAGCACATCCTCAACGCCATTCGCGTTGGCCAGGTGTCGCAGGAAATGCTGGACGAGCTGAACCAGGCTGGCAACCGCTGGCCGCCGCACGCGGACGTGATTCGGCTGGCAACCGTCAATGAGTCTGTGAACCGGGTAAACACCGATCGCCTGTCGCAGATCGATAATCCCGTGAAACAGTTTCACGCCATATTTGGCGAGGGTGACCAAAAGGCGTTTGGGGCTAACCTGCCTGCGGAGCCGGTAATCAACCTAAAGGTTGGCGCTCAGGTGATGTTCATCAAGAACGACGACGGCAACAAACGAAGCAAGGACGGCACCGCGCTCAAGCGCTGGGTGAACGGAACCGTTGGCCACGTTGTGGAACTCCCCAGTAGTGGCGGTGTGATTGTTGAGGTGGATGGCGAGCGCCTCGAGGTGGGTCTCAGCACCTGGGAGAAGGTTCGCTACGAGGTCGAGGAAGACTTCGATGAAGCCACCGGAAAGGTGCGCGAAATCCTGGTTGCCGTGCCGGTTGCGGAGTTCCGTCAGATACCCCTGCGCCTAGCCTGGAGCGTAACTGTTCACAAGAGTCAGGGGCAAACCTACGACGAGGTTCAGATTGATATGGGCAGGGGCGCGTTTAGTCCAGGACAGACCTACGTTGCCCTCAGCCGGGTTCGCTCCATGGAGGGTCTGTACCTCACTCGCGCAATCAGAATGAACGACATCATGGTGGACCAGAACGTGCTCCGATTCATGAGTGGTGTGAGAACGGCGCCCGCCGACCAACTGTTTGACTAGATTTGTCATGTGCGTCATCTAGCCAAACTCGTCGTGAATCACAGCAAAGCTGTGCTGCTCGCTTTTTTGGCGCTGGTTGCCCTGAGCACAATCTGGGGATTCCAGTCTTTCTCGCTTCTCAAGGCCGGTGGCTACGACGATCCCGGATCCGCTTCCGGCGTGGTTGCCCGAACCCTTGCCGCAAACTTTAAGCTCTCGCAGCCCGATGCAGTTCTGGTCATCGATTACCGCTCCTCCGCAGACACCGCGGCAAATCAGCACATCGCTCAGTGGCTCAGCCAGCGCGTTGCCGAGCAGCCGGGCGTTGCCCGCGTGGCAAGCTACTACGACCTGGGTTCACCCAAGAGCCTGAGATCAATCGATGGTCGCGCCGTTTACACCTTCGTCTACTACAAGCCAAACGTGGAGACTTCCAAGGTGGGGGCCACAATCCAAAACCGCTTCGATGGCTGGTTCCACGGTGCTCGGGTTTACGCGGCTGGCTCATCGGTGATTTCCCACGAAATCTCGTCAAACATCAGCACCGACATAGCGACGGCCGAAATGATCGCCATCCCTCTCACCGTTGTGCTCCTCATATTTGTGTTCGGTTCGATTGTGTCGTCGTTCCTACCCTTCGTGGTCGCGGGGCTCTCAGGCTTAGGTGCGCTCCTGGGGCTGTACATCTCCGCAAGCGCCGCCAACACCTCCATCTTTGCCGTGAACCTGGTCACCGGTATGGCACTTGGCCTCGGAATCGACTACGCGCTGCTGATTGTGAATCGCTTCCGAGAGGAGCGCGCGGCCGGCAATTCTGTTTCCGCTTCGGTGGAGACCACAATGCTCACCGCAGGTCGAACCGTGTTCTTCAGTGGCGTCACCGTTGCCGTGGTCATGCTTGCCCTCGGCTTCTTCCCGCAGTACTTCCTCAGGTCTTTCGCTCAGGCGGCCATCGCGGTGGTTGTGGTTGCGGTCTCGGCTGCACTTCTGGCGCTGACCGCATTGCTAAACCTTATCGGAAACCACATCGACAGGCTCAAGGTGGTGCGCGGCAATCTGGCCCCCAAGGACACGGGAGTCTGGGAGAAAGTCAGTCGAACGGTCATGCGTCGTCCGCTGCCAATCCTGTTCGTCATTCTGATCGCTCTCGCCAGCCTTGCCTCCATCAGCCGCACCAGTCAGTTTGGTCTGGTTGACGACCGCATCCTGCCGGCCTCAAACAGGGTGGTTGTTGCAAACGATCAGATCCGAACCCGCTTCGATGGCCGCGAGGGTACGCCCATCGATGTTGTGATGCGCGGCCCATCGCAGAACGCGTTGATTGACTACACCAACAGGCTGAGCGAGATTCCCTCGGTTGTGAGGGTTCAGAGCCCGCTGGGCATCACTCAGAACGGCCTGCTAGACACCGGCTATGCCCCGGCTTTTGCAGACTACGTTTCCGGCAACCTGGTTCACATCCAGGCGGTGTTCAGCATCGACTCCCACTCGCCGCAGGCCTACAACCTCATCAAACAGGTGCGGGCCATCCCAACCAAGGTTCACTACGTGAAGGTGGGCGGCTCTGCGGCCTCTTACACGGACTCCCTCGATGGCATCTACCGCAACCTGCCCTACGCGCTCGGCTGGATTGCTCTGGCCACCTTCGTTCTGCTGTTCCTTTTCACCGGTTCGGTGCTTCTGCCCATCAAGGCGATTCTGCTCAACCTGCTCTCGCTCTCCGCAACAATGGGCTTCCTCACCTGGGTGTTCCAGGATGGCCACCTGCACTGGTTGGTTGGTGACTTCCAAACCACCGGAACCCTGGACCTCTCAACCATGGTGCTGGTTGGCGTCATCGCATTTGGACTCTCCATGGACTACGAGCTGTTCCTGCTCAGTCGCATCAAGGAGCAGCACGACCTGGGCCAGTCAACCATCGACTCTGTCAGCTACGGCCTGCAGCGCTCCGGTCGAATCATCACCGCGGCAGCGTTCGTGCTCGCCGTGTCGTTCTTCGCATTCGTGACCAGTTCGGTCTCGATCATGAAGTTGCTTGGACTCGGAGTGGCATTCGCCATCCTGTTGGACGCAACGGTTATTCGTGCGCTTCTCGTTCCAGCCCTGATGCGACTGTTTGGCGAATACAACTGGTGGGCTCCCGCTTGGATGAAGCGGATTTACCGTATGGCGGGCCTCGAACACTAGCCCGCGCGCTTCAAGGTATATCCTTGAACCATGCTTATGTCAGACCGCGATATCCGCGCACAGATCGAGGCGGGCCGCATTGGCCTCGACCCGCTGAACCTCGAGTTGATTCAGCCTTCCAGCATCGATGTGCGCCTGGACCGCTTCTTCCGTCTGTTCCACAACCACAAGTACGCCTTCATCGACCCACGCGAGAACCAGGCGGACCTTACCCACCTAGTTGAGGTGCGCAGCGACGAGGCGTTCATTCTGCACCCGGGTGAGTTTGTCCTTGGCAGCACCTTTGAGTTTGTGACACTTCCGGATGACATTGCGGCTCGCCTAGAGGGCAAGTCATCGCTGGGACGCCTGGGCCTTCTAACCCACAGTACCGCCGGATTTGTTGACCCTGGTTTCCGCGGTCACGTAACCCTCGAGCTTGCGAACGTCTCCAACCTGCCAATCAAGCTGTGGCCTGGAATGAAGGTTGGCCAGCTCTGCTTCTTCCAGCTCTCATCGCCAGCCGAGACCCCGTACGGCAGCGACAAGTACCTTAACCGCTACCAGGGGCAGCGCGGACCAACCGCATCGCGCTCGCACCTGAACTTCCACATCACCGATGTGGGCAACGAGCCACTGAACCAGTAGTTCAAAGGAAAATCGGCCGGGTCTTTAGACTCGGCCGATTCGCTTTAAGTGCTAGTCGTTTAGGAACGGATTTGGGTGGACGCGAATCAGCAGCAGCAAACCAACTCCGAGAACCACCATGAGGCCGATGATTCCGTAGATTGCCGTGTGGGTGATTCCAACGGCGGCGGCGATTCCCGTCGAGATCAGCCAGAAGGTTGGGCTCAGGAAGCTGGTGATCTTGCCGGTGGTCTGGTAGATGCCAAAGATTTCGCCCTCGCGGCCATCGGGGGTGAACCGGGCCACGAAGGTGCGGCTTGACGCCTGGGCGGGGCCAACGAACAGGCAGAGCAGCAGGCCAAAGACCCAGTAGGTGATCTTTCCCTGCCCCGCGAAGATGAATACCGCGTAGCCGGATGCCATCAGGCCGGAGAGGCTGATAACGATGGTGCGCTTGGTGCCCAGGCGGTCGTCCAGCCAGCCGCCGAGGGCGGCGCCAATTCCTGCAACGATGTTGGCGCCGATGCCGTAGAAGATCACCTGTTGGGTTGAGAAGCCGAAGGCAACCGAGCCGAGGATTGCTCCGTAGGTGAAAACACCGGCCAGACCATCGCGGTATACGGCGCTGGCAATCAGAAACTTGAGGGCGTCCGGCGAGTGGCGGCGCATGCGACCCAGCTGAACGAACAGGCTCTTGTAGCTCTGCAGGATGCTCTCCTTGGCCTGGTTGGCCTTGGCGGGAACCTCCGGCACAAACAGGGCAAGGGGAATGGTGAAGACAAACATCCAGATGGCACTGAACATGAACAGGATTCGAATGTTCTCCGCGTTGGCGGTGCCACCAAACCAGGGATGCGTTGGTATGACGAAGCCAACCAGCGAGAGCAGCAGCAGGATGATGCCGCCCACGTAGCCGAGGCCCCAGGCGAAGCCCGATACCTTGCCCATGTTGCTCTTGGTGGTTACCTGCTTGAGCATTGCGTAGTAGTTGATGAAAGCTGTTTCTTGAACTACGTTTCCGATTGCATAAACCACTAGACCAAAAATGAAAAAGGATGGGCTTGGTTCAACAAAGTATGAAGCAACCATCAGGG
>JBJTNC010000098.1:0-3962 GCA_046073865.1 Micrococcales bacterium
GTACGACCCAGTTGTAAGCTAGTACGGTGAATTCCGCTCTGAGCGCTAAAAATTGCTAAGAAGAGCAATATCGCTCGTAACGCGCAGCGCAAGATTGTTGTAGAGCGCTACAACGAGAAGCGTCTGGCCCTGAAGAAGGCCCTGATCGACCCAAACAGCACCGACGCTGAGCGTGAGGCCGCACGCCTCGGCCTGCAGAAGCTGCCAAAGGATGCATCGCCAGTCCGCGTTCGCGGTCGCGACAGCATCGATGGCCGCCCACGCGGTGTTCTGAGCAAGTTCGGTGTTTCCCGTGTTCGCTTCCGCGACATGGCTCACCGTGGCGAGCTTCCAGGTATCACCAAGTCGTCCTGGTAGCCACCAGCCAACAGGCTTTGACCGCCGCATCCTTTTGGGTGCGGCGGTTTTCTTTAACCAATTTCCGCGTCAAATAAGGGCAAAAAGCACTCTTTTATTCGCAACACACCGAAATAAAGGGTTGCAAACCTCGAATACGGTGTTAGTTTCTAGGTGACGCAAAGTCAATCCAGATTTTCAGGAGGAACCACATGTCGCTTAACAAGAGTGAGCTCGTAGAGGCCGTTGCAAAGCACACCGGCGAGTCGCAGGCTGCCGTCAACCGCGTTGTTGACGCACTGTTCGAGACCATTGCTGCCGAGGTCGCTAAGGGCGGCAAGGTTAGCATCCCAGGTTGGCTGTCGGTTGAGAAGGGCCAGCGCGCAGCTCGCACCGGTCGCAACCCACAGACTGGCGCAACCATTCAGATCCCTGCTGCTGCAACCGTCAAGGTATCTGCAGGGAGCAAGCTGAAGGCTGCTGTCAAGTATTCAAAACTACTCACAGAGTGTGGTGCCTGCGGGCACCGCACTTTTCTTTAACCTAGGCTTAATCGGTGAACCAAAAAACTACTCCCCCAAGCCCATCCCAGGTGCTTCTTGGCGCGTTTGTAGTTCTGCTCTCACTGGGTGTTGCAAGCCTGGCTGGTCTGGCAATAACGGGGGCGGCGGCACCGCTGCAGTTGGCGGATCCCGGACCGATTGTGCGCTGGGGACTCCCAGTGGTTCGCGGCATCACAGACTTTTCAACAGCTGCAACCATCGGTGCTCTAACAATGGCGGTCTTTGCCACTAAGGCCCCCTCCTGGCAGTTCACCAGGCTGACTAATCTTGCTGGGCTCTCTGCAATTGCCTGGACAATCTTTGGACTACTAACCACGGTTATGACCTACCTTTCGGTGACCGGGGTTGGAATTTCCGCTAGTCAGTCCTTTGGTGATGGGCTCTGGCTGTTCGTAACCTCGATAGGCCTCGGCCAGAGCCTCGCCCTAAACGTGCTTGCCGGTGCCGCTGTTTCTACCCTCGCGTTCCTGGTGGTTGGCCTGCGCTCGGCGCTGAATCCAACCGTCATTGCATTCGCTGGGCTCGTGCCCCTCGCGGTAAGCGGTCACGCCTCGTCAAACACGGGTCACGCCATGGCCGTTAACTCTCTTGGGCTTCACCTCGTTGGAGTTAGCGTCTGGGTGGGTGGGCTCATCGCCGCGGTTGCCCTGCGCAGCGGCGATCTGGAGTCGAACATCTTGGTGTCTAGGCGCTACTCGGACCTGGCGGGCTTCGCCTACCTTGTGATCGCGGTTTCGGGTGTGGCCGCGGCATCGGTGCGCATCTATTCGTTTGCCGAACTCACCACCGCCTATGGCCGTCTGGTTGTCGCCAAGTCGGCAATCCTGCTGGGCTTGGGCGTTCTCGGGGCCTACTATCGCCGCCGCATCCTCAACCGCGGGGCGCTAGCCAAGCACTTCTGGGGCCTTGTCGGTTTCGAGCTATCGCTAATGGGTGTGGCAATGGGCTTGGCCACCGCGCTGGCTCACACCGCGCCTCCCGAGCACGGCGTTGACTTGAGTAACCCAACCCCCGCGCAGATTCTCACGGGAGAGAAACTGCCACCGGACCTCACGGCTATTCGATGGTTCACGGCAAGCAAGATAGACCTCATCTGGTTGCTGGTTGCAGTGCTTGGCATAGCCCTCTACCTTGCTGGAGTCCGCCGCCTCGTGAAGCGCGGCGACAAGTGGTCGCTGCCACGCACACTCAGCTGGGTTTCCGGCATGCTGCTGCTGGCGTGGATTACCTGCGGCCCGATGGGCGTTTACGAGCAATACCTGTTCAGCGTTCACATGATTGCGCACATGATGCTGACCATGGCGGTACCGCTGCTCCTAGTGCCCGGTGCACCGGTCACTCTGCTGAGCAGGGCGGTAAAGACCCGCACCGATGGCTCACGCGGCCTCCGCGAGTGGGTTCTCTGGGCAGTTCACACCCCGTACGCGCAGTTCGTTGCGAATCCATACTTTGCTGCAATCAACTTCGCTTCATCGCTGGTGGTCTTCTACTACACCCCGCTCTTCGGCTGGGCCACCCGCGACCACCTCGGTCACGAGTGGATGGTGGTGCACTTCCTGATAACCGGCTACCTGTTTGTACAGTCACTGGTTGGTATAGATCCAGGACCCAAGCCAATCAACTACCCCGTTCGCCTAATGATCATGTTGGGCACGCTCACCTTCCACGCCCTGTTTGGGCTATCGCTGATGATGGGCAACGGCCTGCTGTTGGCTGACTGGTTTGGCGCGATGGGCCGCACCTGGGGCCAGAACCCGCTGCAGGATCAGCAGACCGGAGGCGCAATTGCCTGGGGTATCGGTGAATTCCCCGCCGCATTCCTCACCCTTCTGGTTTCCGTCCAGTGGTTCAAATCCGATGCCCGCGACGCGAAGCGCCTCGACCGCGCCAGCGACCGCTCCGGCGGAGCCGATATTGAGCAGTACAACCAGATGCTGGCGGCCAGGGCAGCCCGCCGCGAACAGGCCGAGCTCCAGCGCGAGGCAGCGTTCGAGGCCAGCGCACAGCAGAAGGCCAACGATGACCGCAGCTACGAGGGGGAGCAGTAAATGCAGCGTGTCGAACTCAGCGAGGAGCAGCGGAAGCTCTTCGAATACATCGAGAGCACCGAAAACAATGTTTTCGTTACCGGCCGAGCTGGAACGGGTAAGTCAACCCTGCTCACTTACCTGATTGAGAACACCGAGAAGCGCGTTGCCGTATGTGCGCCAACGGGTGTAGCCGCGCTAAATGTTGGCGGGGCAACCATCCATTCGCTCTTTGGCTTCCCGTTCGGCATCCTCGGCACCCAGGAGATTCGCCGCCACCTGTCTCGGCGCACCCGGGAGGTGCTGGCCGCAATAGACATGCTCGTCATCGATGAGGTTTCCATGGTCAACGCCGACATCATGGATGCCATCGACACCGCTCTGGGCATCGCCAAGGGTCGAACCAAGCTTCCGTTTGGCGGCACTCAGGTTGTCATGTTTGGTGACCCGTACCAGCTAGCGCCAGTGCCAGGAGGTCCTGAGGAACGCGCCTACATGGCCGAGCACTACGAGAGCAACTGGTTCTTCGACGCGCACGTCTGGCGCAAAGACTCGCTCGAGCGGTACACCGGCATCCCGGTCACGCGGCTCCAGGAGGGGGAGCGCGACAAGCTGCTCCGTCTCGACGAGGTGCTCCACGAACGTGTCATCGGCCAAGACGAAGCGGTCCAGCTGGTGGCCGACGCCGTCGTCCGCGCCCGCTCAGGCATCAAGAACCCCCAGCGGCCCATCGGGTCGTTCATCTTCTTGGGCCCCACTGGCGTCGGCAAGACAGAGCTGGCCAAGACGCTGGCCGCCGCACTGTTCGACACCGCGGAGAACATGGTCCGGATCGACATGAGCGAGTACCAGGAGCGGCACACCGTCAGCCGGCTGGTCGGAGCACCTCCCGGCTACGTCGGCTACGAGGAGGGCGGTCAGCTCACCGAGGCCGTGCGCCGCAAGCCGTACTCGGTGGTCCTGCTCGACGAGATCGAAAAGGCCCACGTCGACGTCTTCAACACGTTGCTCCAGGTGCTCGACGACGGCCGCCTGA